>NZ_FUXM01000005.1 GCF_900167165.1 Carboxydocella sporoproducens DSM 16521
AGGCATCCCTCCCTGGGTAGGATTTTTGTCTTTTCAACTTCAATTTTACCACAGGTGGATGCCTGTTGCTTATTTTTTACAACATTTGAGGCTGGGGTGAATTTTTCCCTCAGCCTCTTGTTTTGCGCTAAAAACCCTTTTCTATACACCTTTTTCTGGGGTAAATTTATTTTTGACCTTTCGCTAATCCCTTGGATTGTCAGGATTTTCTGACAACGCAATTAGCTCGTTTTTATTGTGGGGCTGCACGGTGGCCTAAACCAATAGCGACCTCATCCAAATGTAAAAGTCCTATACCAAAGAAAACGGCTACGCTAATATGGTCTTGATAACGAGCAATACCAATTTTGCCACCTACGTTTAACCCAACTGCTTTAGGCATGATTTGAGCCAGAGCTTCTCGGGTTGCACCTGCAACCGCTCCTTCGTCGGCATGGGTATCTTTGATAACGCCTTCTCGTTTAGCTGCCACAACAGCTCTCTCTACGATTTTTGCCACTGAAGGTACAAACTCACCACCATAATCTACTGCTGCAGTTTTTATCCCAATTTTGGCAAATTCGTTTTTCAAATTTTTTTCTTCTTCTCGGTCGGATGTTAACGCCATACGAATTGCAACAGCGGCAATTCGCTTGCTGCCAGTTGGTGCATGAACCAACGATATCACCTCATTAAACTCTCTGTAGCGTTAATTAATTATATCTAACAATTTGTATACAAGCAATATCACTCGGTGAATATTTCCGCCCGCTGACCTGCTTTTATTGACAATTGCCCCTTGCTTACTCTGCCCCGTTCAGTCCATTTCTCAACCTGCACAGTTATTGTTTTATTAAGTCTATTATAAATCGTAATGCGATCACGGTTCTGGGAGGGTATAGTTACCTCCCCCAGTAAAAAATCTGCAATCGCTATACCATTTCTTTCTACTATTATTGCAGCTGATTGGCTAAAGTTTTCAGGTATGAGGCGCCAGTAATAATCTGCTTGATTTTGTTCGGTGCTAAAAACAGATATAGCTTCTTCAGAGTAATATATATGTCCCTTGGGGTCCTGATGATTTTCTAAAAAGGCTGAGACTTTAAAATACCCCTCCATTGGTATTGAATTGTCCCACAATTGATAAAAGCCTATGCTCAAAATTGTTAAGATGGCTACTGCCGTAATAGCTCGAAATACATAATCCCAGGCAGGCATAATAATCCCTCCCGCAATATCATATGCCTGCCTCCTGGTCTCTTATGTAAAAATTTGTTTGATTATCGATTGTTTAGACGTTTCTCCCATAATTCTTTGGTTCTCTTCAATTCAGTAAAAAGACGAAACAGCAGTCGTTCTATTTCCAACCTATCCATGACAAAGTCCGCAGGAGCAAGGATTTCAATCTTGCGAAACTCATCTCGCACAATAAAGGGCAAAATCTCCTCAAGGGTATCACAGCGGACAGTTATAATCAAGGGCGCAAAGGCCATTTCCCTGCCATCCACTTCATCAGTCACGGTATAGATGTCTAGACCCATGTCTATTTCTTCGACAATTACCCCTTGCCAGGGTACGTTCCGCAGCAATGCTGCCTGCTGATCCCGGATTTCTTCAGCCATTTTTTCTGGAGACTTACCTCCAAATAAAGCTTTCTTTCCAGTCCCTTTAAAATCCAGGCGAATTCTCGCCCGTACCGGTGATATTACAACTTGGTTATTTTCCAGAGATTTAACCATAGATAAACCTCCAAACTTTTTCTAATACTCAATACCCCTTCTCGCTGAAATTCCCTGTTGAAATGGGTGCTTTATCTCTTTCATTTCTGTAACCAGATGGGCCGCTGCAATGATTTCCGGCGGAGCATTACGCCCGGTTAGGACCAACTCCACCAGAGGAGGCTTATTATTGATCAGTTCTAGAACTTCTTTCGTGGAAATTAGCTCAAAATAAATTGCATTTAGTACTTCATCTAAAATAATAATATCAAATTCATCGGTAGCCATGATCTTTCTAGTTTTTTCTAAAGCCATGGCAGCTTGTCTTATATCTTCGGCTGTAGCTTCCCCTTTTTTGACAAAGCATTGACCACATCCCCGGCAAGAATCTTCCCCCTGGCGAATAAGGTGACTGTAGGGACAGCCACGACCGTACTGGCTGAATTGAATGTAAGGATAAAGGCGATGCCAGGTAGCTAGCTCCCCATAATAACCGCTACCTTTCATGAATTGAATAATATAAACTTTAAAACCATGACCAATAGCCCGTAAAGCCAGGCCAAAGGCAGCCGTAGATTTTCCTTTGCTATTCCCTGTATAAACCTGAATTAGCCCCTGTGTTAAGCGCTGACGCATTTTCTCCTTCTCCCTTCCCTGAAGCTAAAAAAATTATTCTCCCCTGTCTGGCACTTTTCCTGCCGGACAGGGGATTTTTTTCTACCAGGTCAGGTCTCTGGAGCCACATAACCCGCAAGTATCAAAGTACCGCCTGGGGTTTTCATAGGCCAGTTGCGCCGTGTCCAGATCTGCTCCCGTTGCCTCCATAGTACTGATAAAACCCTCATCGTCAAAGTTAGCATAAAGGCCAGTCGGGGGACCACAGGCCTCGGGGACAGGTGGAGGAATCAGGGAACTGGAGAAGTTCACTGTGTTTCCACAATTATTGCAGCGTGGCATTATTCTCCCTCCTTCGTTGTAGTAGTATTTACCAGTGAGACTGCTTCCATACATGAAAACTTATCAGAAAAGAAATGCTATTACTGGAGGTGTGATTATGAAAAGAGTAGTAACAGCTCTTTTTAACAATGCCGGTGATGCCATTAAAGCCGTTCAAGAAATCAGTCCGTTTCTCGGACCAGATCAGGTTTCCGTAGTTACTAAGCTAAAATCCGATAATGAAGAGGTATTAGGAGGCCCAAAAGGGATACTCCTATATACCAGTCATATTTATGGCCAGTCTGAACCATTGGCTCCGCTGCAGGGGCTGTATCCTGTTGAAATAGTGGAACTCGAAAAGCATGGTACCTTCGCAGCTGTTGGCCCCCTGGCGGATGCAATTATGCAACCAGACAAGAGCATTGCTGATGCTCTGTCCTACCTGGGAGTTCATACTGAGGAGGCTAACTATCTGGCTACAGAAGTGCTGGAAGGCAATACCCTGGTAGCGATTGAATCAGATAACAGCAAAATTAATGAGATCGGTAACCTCCTGGCCAATTATGGCGGTTATGCAGTCAAGAAATGGGACAGAGATCTTGACCATGCTCTTTACC
Organism: Carboxydocella sporoproducens DSM 16521; assembly: GCF_900167165.1. Taxonomy (NCBI): domain Bacteria; kingdom Bacillati; phylum Bacillota; class Clostridia; order Eubacteriales; family Clostridiales Family XVI. Incertae Sedis; genus Carboxydocella; species Carboxydocella thermautotrophica. The sequence continues at coordinate 3,251 of NZ_FUXM01000005.1, forward strand.
CCTACGGTTAAATTGGGACTTGCCAAGTCCCGCCTCCCATTTTAAAATAGAATCAGGGAGGTGGGAAACCATGCCACGGGTAAAAAAGTTTGGTACTTTCCGGTTGAACAGCATGGGGAAGAGCATTGAAATCAACATGGATCATGGTTGTGGTATCTGTGATAGTGAAGAATTCCGGCATCTCAACACCCGTTTAGTGGATGAAAAGGGCTGGGTTTCAGAATTCAAGTGTAATGGTTGTGGTGATGTCATTCGTTTATCCCATCATCACCACAATGTTATCGACTAAAAATATAACCCCGTTCCACAGGGGGAACGGGGTGTCCTGTTTTATAGCCTTTTTAATAATTCCTGGCGTAATTGCTCATAACCAGGTTTACCCAGTAAAGCAAACATATTCTTTTTATATGCCTCTACACCAGGCTGGTTAAATGGATTTACCCCCAGTAAATAGCCACTTATTCCACAGGCCTTTTCAAAGAAATAGACTAACTGGCCAAAATAATATGGATTATTGGCAGGTATATTGACAACCAGTGCCGGTACCCCGCCATCAGCATGGGCCAAGAGAGTGCCGGCAAAAGCTTGCTTATTGACAAAATCCAGCGACTTCCCGCTAACAAAATTCAGGCCATCACTGTCATCGGGATCTTCGGGTATGAACAATTCTGCTGTAGATTGTTCAAACATGAGAACGGTTTCAAACAGATTGCGCAAACCTTCCTGTAAATACTGCCCCAGGGAATGCAGGTCAGTGGAAAACTCTACTGCCGCAGGAAAGATACCTTTGCCGTCTTTACCTTCGCTCTCTCCGTATAACTGTTTCCACCATTCGGCAAAGGAATGTAACTGGGGTTCATAGCTGACCAGTACTTCCAGAGTCTTGCCTTTGGCATACAAAAGATTACGTAGAGCTGCATACTGGTATGCCGGGTTCTGTTCCAGGTTTTGGTTAGCATACAACTCCATGGCCTCGCGCGCCCCGGCCATGATTTCCTCAATGTCAATTCCGGCCGCAGCTATTGGCAACATTCCCACTGCCGTAAGCACAGAATAACGGCCCCCGATTTCGTCTGGAATGACAAAGGTTTCATAGCCTTTTTCGGTAGCCAGGCGTTTTAAAGCTCCCCGGTTCCTGTCAGTGGTAACATATATCCGTTCCCGGGCCCCTTCAACCCCATATTTGCGTTCCAGCAGCTTCCGGAAGAAGCGGAAAGCAAGCGCCGGTTCGGTTGTGGTTCCTGATTTTGAAATAACGTTTAGTGCCAGCTCCTTACCTTCCAGTACTTCTAATAGATGTTTTAAATATACCGGACTCAGGTTATTACCGGCAAAATAAATTTCCGGTGCCTGTCTTTTCTCCGCCTTAAGTTGATTGCGGAAAGTGTGGCCAAGCAGTTCAATCGCAGCTCTGGCCCCCAGATAAGAACCCCCAATACCGATAACAATCAGGGCATCTGCCTGTTCCTTGATGCGGGCAGCAGCATTTTTTATTCTCTCAAACTCCTGGCGATCATAGGTTTGTGGCCATTCAACCCAGCCAGTGAATTCCTGGCCGGGTCCTTTCTTTTCATGTAGCAGCTGGTGAGCGAGCTTAACAGCCGGTGCCAGCTGGCTTAATTCCTCCTCACGAACAAAAGCTAGTGCTTTGCCATAGTCAAGGGTGATGTTTTTCATAAGCTACCTCCTCTGGATTTGATTTATAATGCATGCCCAGGCTGTTTAGCGATTAAGCCAGAAGGCCCGCCGTTCCATATAGGGAACAAATCCCTGACTGCTCCAGAAATTACGGGCGATTTCATTTTCCTGGGCATTAGCAATTTCCACCAGTTCCACGCCGTTTTTTTCAAACCACTCCAGAATAGCGCGTAAAAGGGCTTGTCCAATGCCCTGCCGTCTGCGACTGGCCCGGACTCCCAGTTCAGAAATAAATCCAAGGCGTGTAATAGTGAAAATTGGGGGCCGGGTCAACAACATACCATGGCAAAAACCCAGTACCTCACCATGTTCTTCTGCCAGAATCAAAAAATTGGTAGGATCTGCTAGTAGCGTATTGAGATAGCGAAAATAATTTTCCCTGGCTCCAGCCGCCAGCCGATATTGTTCCCCGTATTGTTCATGGAAAACAGCCAGTTCATACCATAAAGCTGTAATCCCGTACAAATCCTCACGGGTTGCCTCACGCACAATCATCCCGGTCTCCCCCATTTATTTCCTCTCAATCCTGGCTATTTGCCTGAGTTTCCTGATCTCTTCACTGTTTAGATAACGATATCCACCCTTCTTAAGACCTTTTAAATTTAAAAAAGCGAAGCTGGAACGTTTCAGAAATAGAACCGGATGACCTATGTACTGGCACATGCGTCTAACCTGGCGTTTCCTGCCTTCATGAATGGTAATCTCCAGCCAGGCTCTTCTGCCTTCCTTGCCTGCTAACCTGACCTGTGCCGGAGCCGTCATCCCGTCTTCCAGAGGGACCCCCTGGCGTAGTGCCTGCAATTTTTCCTCCTCCGGTACCCCTTCTACCAGAGCCAAATAGGTTTTGGGTACTTTATAGCGCGGGTGGGTAAGAGCATAGGTCAATTCACCGTCATTGGTCAATAAAAGTAGTCCTTCCGTGTCATAATCCAGGCGACCGACGGGAAAAACCCGGGTCTTTACATCCTTAAGCAATTGTAAGACCGTAGGGCGCCCTTGCGGGTCTCTGACGGTAGTGACATAACCTCGCGGTTTATATAATAAAATATAAATTTTCTCATCGTTAATTTTTATCTTGTTACCATTAACTTCGATCAGGTCGCGCTCGGGATCAGCCTTAAAACCCAGTTCTTTTATCACTTTGCCGTTTACTTTCACTTTTCCTGCCAAAATCAGTTCTTCTGCCCGTCTCCGGGAAGCAATCCCCGCTTTAGCCAGGATTTTTTGCAATCTCTCCAGCGGCATCTTTTTTCCTCCCCTGTTATTAAGCAAAAGCCTGTTTACAAATAACAATTGCTGCCAGAAATGCCACAGCATCAGCCACTAACCCTGCCCAGGGAGCATGCCGAAATTTCTTGACCCCCACTGACCCGAAATAAAGGGACAGAATATAAAAAGTAGTTTCTGTACTACCCTGCATAACTGCAGCAATCCTGCCAATTAAACTATCCGGGCCATATGTCTTCATTATATCACCACTCAAAACCAATGCACCGCTACCGGATAGTGGGCGGAGTATCGCCAAAGCCAGCAAATCCGGTGGTATATCAAATAAACTAAGAACAGGAGCCAAAGCTCTGCCGATAAAGTCCAGGGCCCCGGAGGCCCGAAATACATTAATGGCTACCAGCATCGCCACTAAATATGGTATCACTTTTATTGCTGTTGTAAAACCCTTTTCTGCCCCTTCGATAAAAATCTCATAGGCTTTAATCCGTTTACCTGCCGCTACTAAGATCACCAGAACCAGAAAAAACGGCACCAGCCAGCGGGAAAGCTCTTGCAGTGCAGTGATCACCACCATCGCCTCCTCCGCCACCAGCGATCCAGCAGCAGGCCAGCTCCCAGCCCGAACAATGTAGCCAGCATCGTGGGTCCGATAATGTCAGTAGGTTGCTGAGCTCCCAGTTTGGCTCGCAAGGCAATGACTGTTGTTGGAATCAAGGTAAAACAAGCGGTGTTTAGTACCAGAAATGTACACATAGCATTACTGGCTTCATCCCGGTAGCCATTCAGTTTTTGCAACTCCTGCATAGCCAGCAGGCCCAGAGGGGTGGCTGCATTGCCCAGGCCCAGTAAATTGGCAGCAATATTCATCAGCATTGCGCCCATGGCCGGATGCTGCACCGGAACGTCAGGAAAAAGTCTGATCAGGAGAGGACGCAAAAGCCTGGCCAGCCCATTTACCAGCCCAGCTTCCTCAGCTATTCGCAAAATGCCCAGCCAGAAGGCCATAATGCCTACCAAACCCAGGGCCAGCTCCACCGCCTGTTGCGCTCCCTGCCAGGCAGCCTGAAGAACCCGGTCTATTTGCCCATTAATAGCCCCAAAGAGGAAACCGCAAAGCAGTAAACCGCTCCACAGCCAGTTGAGCATAAAAAAACCTCCCGACTTTTGCTACCTTCAATATACGCTCTGAGCGGGAGGAAAAGAACTTTTTATAATTCATAAATAACAGCAAAACCAAATTCTCTGGCTATTTTTTCCGCTTCTGCAACATCTTCTTCACCCCAGATGGACCAACCACCTTTGCGCACTCCCTGAACCAGCAGTTCCACTTCTCCCGGCCTGATCACCATCACCCGTTCTGACTGATTGCGGGCACTGCGTTGCATCTGAGCTATTTGCCGCTCAATAGCAGCTTCCAGATCCACATCCATTACTTTCAGAGCAATAAACAAACAGGAAAGGGCATCTTCCAGCTCCTTGCGGGCGCTTTCTTCATCCCCCCGTAACAGAGCCTTGAGGCTTTCTGCCACTTCTTCATTAAGATGGCTGATCACCTGCCGTGGATCCAAAACCTTGTACTTACGATTAGCCCAAATTGCTTCCACAGCTGCTCGTAATTCCATGCGACCCTACCCCTTTAGTGGCATTAAATTTTACCAACAATTATACCGCAAAGAAAAAAGGGGGACAAGCCCCTATCACTATAATCCCGCCCCGATATCTGTCTTGTTCTCCTCTTTTTCCTTGCTTTTTTTCCCACTGACAATGTTCTGTATTTTTTCCAGAAGACCGGGAGCCATGTCCAGCAATCGATCCACCACCGCATTTCCATCAACCGGCAAGAGCCGTACCTGATTCTGACCTACTACTAAAAATCCAACCGGTTGTACTGATACTCCTGCACCACTACCACCCCCAAAGGGTATGGCCTGGGTGTTATCTTTCTTGTTGCCCCCACCTAAAAGCTCAAACTCCCCGCCGCCAGCAGCAAAACCACAGCATACTCTGGAAACGGGAATTATCACCGTCCCATCCGGTGTTTCTACCGGGTCACCCACTATGGTATTTACATCCACCATTTCCTTGATGCTTTCCATTGCTGTTTTCATCAATGCCTCAATGGGATGCTGGTCTGCCATCAGCTTTTCCCCCTTTTTTACACTTCCATAACCGCCAGAGCGTTTTCCCGGCGGCATTAATAATATGACCACAGGAAAGGTTTACTATGCACAAAAAACCTATTTGCCATTCCGAGGCAAGGAAATCAGGCCGATAGGCAAATTCTGCTGTACGGGAAGATGGAGCGAAAAAGCGGGGGATCATCCGGTTAACCAGGGCTACCCCTATCCAGACCAGACCAGAAAAGAGGCCAGTTAAGTGAGGGGCAAAAGGCCACCCTCCTTGTAGTTCCAGGCGCAATCTCAATACGCGGGCATGACGGCGCAAACTGTTAAACCAGGGTTCAAATGTATAAAGGTAATTGTTCAGATTGGTACCCAGGTAGTCCCGCAACACTTCTGACCAGAAAAAACGCAATTGCTTTTTATGCCAGTGGAGTTCCTGAGCCGGCCATTCCGAATAAAGCACAGTCCATCCCTGCCTGGCCAGAGCTAAACGCCAGATTATTTTTTTCTCTGTTCCAGTGCGTTTTATTTTTAATTCCAGATATACAGGCAGGCGGTAAAGAGCCCAACCAGCTAAGCCTATGAAGGCCAGGATAAGAAACCAATACAGGCCCGACACCGCACTTCCCCCTTAAATTTCGATCCCTTGTTAATTTAACCGCAAAAAAACCGCCCTATTCTTCCAGGGCGGTAAGAAATTCCTCCAATGGGGGTAGATCAGCCAGACTTTGCAAACCAAAGTGGCTGAGAAACATTTCGGTTGTTCCATACAGGATAGGTTTACCCAGACCCTCCCGGCGGCCTACTTCCTTGATCAGGCCTCTTTCCAGCAGAGTATTGATGGCCTTCTCAGTTTTCACTCCCCGGATGAGCTCGATTTCGCTCCGGGTAATTGGCTGCCGGTAGGCAATAATGGCCAGGGTCTCCAGGGCTGCTTTTGATAAAAAATTGCTTTGCTGAGGGCGAAACAAGCGCTCAATATAATGAGCAAATACTGGTTTAGTCACCAGCCGCCAGCCCTCAGTTCCTTGCAGTAACGTTAATCCCCGTTCCGGCCGTTGCAAATCTTCCTGCAATTTTTGCAGCTGTTCCTGCACTTCTTCCTGGCTGATGCCCAGGATTGTGGCCAGTTTTTCCTCAGTCAATGACTCAGTAGCAGCAAATAAAACCGCTTCCAGGGCTGCCTGTAATTCCTCGGAAAAGAGGGTGGTCACTCCTGTTCCTCCTCAATCATAATGGTGTTGTTGCCTTTAATCTCAATTTCGCCAAACAGCTGCCTTTGAAAAAGGGCAATCTTGCCCTGCCGAAACAGCTCTAAAATAGCCAGAAAGGTAGTAACAACCTCGGTTCGACTGGATCGCCTGGTAAACAGGGAAGAAAAAGTTATTCCTTCGGGGTAGAGGACCAGATGGCGCAAAATCTCCCGCATTTTATCCCGTATCGAAAATTGTTCCCGAGTATAGGAAACAGGTTTGAGATCTTCCTGGTCCTCAGCCCGTTCCAGCACTTGCTTTAAAGCTGCCAGCAGCTGTTCCAGCGTCACCCCGGCCAGTGGATTCCGGGGGCAAAAGAGATATTCATACAGCTCGCGACAGTTCTGGCGAAAATACATCTGGCCCTGTTCTCTTTCCCGTATTTCCAGAAGCTGGGCTACAGCCTTGAACTGTTTATATTCCAGAAGTTTTTCCACCAGCTCCTCGCGAGGGTCTTCCTCATAGACCAGCTCGTCCTCTTCCTCCCCTTCCAGGCGCGGCCGGGGCAGAAGCATTTTAGCTTTAATGGCCAGCAACTTGGCGGCCATGACCAGAAATTCGGAAGTAACCTCCAGATCCAGTTCCTGCATGGCTTGCAGGTAGTCCAGATACTGTTCCACCACAGTAGCAATGGGGATATCGTAAATATTCATCTGGTTTTTGTCAATTAAATGACATAATAAATCTAAAGGTCCAGAAAATGTTTCCAGCTGGATTTCGTAGGCCACCATCTTCTTCCTTTCTAAAACTTCAATGCCTCCCGGACCCGTTGCATTGTCGCCTCAGCTTTGCGGCTGGCCTTGTCCCTCCCGGCAGCCAGAACCTCTTCCACCAGACCCGCCTGTTCACTGTAATGTCTCCGCCTCTCCCTTAGAGGAGTCATTACTTCATTCAGACGTTCCGCCAGTTGCTTTTTGCAGTCAATACACCCAATACCAGCGGTACGGCAACCTTCGGCAATTTCCACAATAGCCGCAGGATTGTAGATTTTCTGATAGGTATAAACCACACATACGTCAGGATTGCCTGGATCCTGACGCCGAACACGGGCCGGATCTGTGACCATTTGTCGGATTTTTTGCCAGAGGCTTTCCGGCTCTTCTACCATGCTAATATCATTGCCATAGGATTTGCTCATTTTCCGTCCATCCAGACCCGGCAAAAGGGGAACCTCCCCCAAAATAGCCTGAGGCTCGGGAAAGAGCTGGGTCTGATAGAGATAGTTGAAGCGGCGCCCTACTTCCCGGGTCAACTCCAGGTGGGGTAACTGGTCCTGCCCGATCGGAACAGCATCGGCCAGATAGACGAGGATATCAGCCGCCTGCAGCAAAGGATAGCCCAGGAAACCATAAGTGTTGATATCCTTCCCCTGGTCACCAAACTGTTGAATTTGGTCTTTATAAGTAGGCACCCTTTCCAGCCAGGAAATAGGAGTGATCATGGAAAAAACCAGGTGTAGTTCCGCATGTTGCTGCACTTTGCTTTGCACAAAGATGGCCGCCTTTTCCGGGTCCAGACCAGCAGCCAGCCAATCCAGTACCAGTTCCCGGGTATTGGCCGCTATTTGTTCGGTATTTTCAAAGGCAGTGGTAATTGCATGCCAGTCAGCTACCATAAAGTAGCAATCATTTTCTTCCTGTAGTTTAACCCAGTTTTCCAGAACACTTAAATGACCGATATGCAAGCGCCCGGTCGGCCGCATGCCACTAAGTATGGTTTTTCTCTGCATTGACTGTGCTCCTTTCCCCATCTATGCTAGACTATTAAATTGGCTACAAATTGCAAGAAAGTAATTAATACATCCCGCAAGGGAACTAAAAGAACCCGATGAAAACCTGTTAGCAGCATCAAGAAAAGAATTGGATAGGAGTACTGTTCCAGCAGTTCCAGCCAGCGGGTATAGCGATAAGGCAACAGACCAAACAGGATTTTGGAGCCATCCAGAGGCGGAATGGGCAGAAGGTTGAAAACTGCCAAACCTACATTGATACTGAGAATTCCCTGCAAAATGATTTCAAGGACAGGAGATAGTTCAATTCCAAAACGGACCAACAACCCCCAGCTAATTACTGTCAGCAAGGCTATTAAGACATTAGTCAGCGGACCAGCCAGGCTTACCAGCATCATCCCTGTCCGCATATCTATTCGGCGGGTAAAGCGCACTGGATTGACAGGAACCGGTTTGGCCCAGCCAAAACCGGTAAAGATGAGCAACAATGTACCCACTGGATCCAGATGGGAAAGAGGATTTATATTTAACCGCCCTTCCCTTGCCGCTGTATCATCTCCCAGTTTATAGGCGACCCAGGCATGGGCAAATTCATGGAAAGCAAAACCCAATAATAAACCTGGTATACTCGCAATTAAGGAATATAAATCATTAAACATTAAATCCCTCTCTCCTTGCTATTTCTCTGGCCAATTGTATTTCATCCTCTCGCGTCACCGCTTTCCCATCCAGTTTAGAACGGCGGATCTCGGCCAGGATTGTACGATATACAGGTCCTCTGGGAATGCCCAGCTGAATAAGATCATTGCCGCTGATATGCAGTTTTAATTCGCGCCTGCGGGCATAATAGGCCTGCAACATGCCGTGGGGACCCGGTTTTTGAGTGGCCGCCAGGAAAAAAGCTCCTGCCTCCCAGCCCAATTCATCCAGATGGGCAGCCAATCGGCCCAGGGTAATCTGGGGCCATTCCCGCAACAGCAGCTGTACCTGGGGCCAGGCTTTCATGGCAGCGAGGATAGTGTCCCGTTCTACCGCTGCCAGCCGCATTCTTTCCACTACCTCTTCCTGCTGGGCCACAGGCAAACGGTACAACAACCCCATCATATAAGCCAGCCAGGGCTGGAATGCCTCCTTGCCTACCGCTTGTTCCTTCAACCATAAAATCTCCCTGGGTAAGGCCTCCAATACCAGACAACATTGCTGGTCCAGATTAAGCTCCGGGATAATCAGGTCCCAGAGACCTAATTCCTGCATGCGGAAAATAGCCTTGGAAGGATTGTCCTCACTAAAAATATGTTTCAGTTCCTCCCTGATCCGGTCATAGGATAGTTTGGTCAACCACTGATCCTTAATAGCCTGTTGCGCCAGCCGCAAAGTGGTAGTCTCCATTAGGAAATTATATCTCTGTTCAAACCTGATGGCACGTAAAATTCTGGTGGGGTCTTCTACAAAGGAAAGATTATAGAGAACCCGGATCACCCCTTCTTCTAAATCCCGCCGACCGCCAAAATAATCCACCAGCTGACCAAAGTTGTCCCGGGACAAATCGATGGCCATGGCATTGATGGTAAAATCGCGGCGGTACAAATCCTCCCGTAAGGTAGATTTTTCCACCCTGGGCAGGGCAGCGGGGTATTCATAGTATTCCGTTCTGGCGGTGGCCACATCGATTTTAAAATCATTGGGGAGGATGACTATGGCCGTGCCGAATTTTTCGTGGGTACGGACACGGCCACAGAAAAACTCGGCCAGTTCCTGACCAAAAGCAATACCATCCCCCTCTACCACCAGATCAATATCAAAGTTTTCCACTCCCAGCAAAAGGTCCCGTACAAAACCGCCTACCACATAAACCTGACGGTGATTTTTGGCCGCTACATAACTGATTTTAGCCAGCAAATCAGTGATTTCCGCCGGCAAGCGCTCCTGCAAAAGCTGTTTTATGGTCTTGCGCTCCCCGCTGGCGTCCTCTTCCGGCAAATAAACGGCCTGAATGCGATGGGGCAATAAATCCCCGTGTAGAGTTCGCAGAACGTCGGTCCTGGAAACGATACCTACCAGCCGTCCCTGCTCAACCACCGGCAGGCGGCCAATATTATGTTCAATCAATAATCTTTGAATTTCCGGCAAAGGTACATGCGGTTCAATGGTAATCACCTTACGGCTCATATAGCCTTTGACCGGAGCATGCCCCAGATTGTGCAGCTGGGCTTTATCAATGTCCCGCCGGGAGATAATCCCCACCAAATCCAGGTTTTCATTGACAACAGGTAAGCCGGAATGGCCATAGCGTAACATGATTTTTCCGGCTTCGTCAATGGAGGTATGAGGAAAAACGGTCTTAACGGGAGCTGACATCAGATCCCGGGCAGTTAGCAAGGGCCGGATCCGTTCTTTCATGATTTGTTCCAGTTGCTTGAGAACTTCATCCAAAGTCATATCTTTCACACTGGCAGATGCTGCCTTGGCATGACCAGCCCCACCAAAGGGTTCCAGCAAGTCAGCCACATCCACCCCTTCGCAGCGGCTGCGAGCTACAATTTGCACCCGATCTTCCATTTCTACTGCCGCAATGATCACATCCACTGCTTCTATTTCCCCCAGCTTGTGCACCAGCAATGCCAGCCCGCTGATAAATTCCTCCCCGCTGGAACGGCTGAGCAACACCTTGACCCCATTGACCAGATGATGCTGGGCATTGATGATCAGGCGGTTAAGCAACTGTTTCTGGCTTTCCGTCAGGGGGCGTTCAATGAATTCCGCCAGGAGCTTCAGGTTAGCTCCCTGGCGAAGTAAATATGCCACTGCTGCCGCATCCCGGGCCGTGGTTGTGGTAAAGGTCAAGGAGCCGGTATCTTCATAAATACCGATGGCCAGCAAAGTGGCTTCCAATGGATGCAGAGGCAAGCCCGCCCTTTGGATTTCCTCCACCAGCAAGGTGGTGGTGGCCCCCACCTGGTCCACCACTTCCACCTGGCCTTTTACATCCTCTTCATTGCGGGGATGATGGTCATAGATAATCACTTCCAGGCCGGGTTTACCGATGATTTTAGCCACTGGTCCCAGGCGAGAAGCGGTTTTGGTATCAACAACAATCACTTTCTTGACTTTATTTAACGGAATTTCTTTTGCCTTTCTGATCTGAAAAGTATCTTTATAAAGGGCCATAAACTCTTCTACATTGCGGCACATTTTCCCAGCTGCCACCAGAACAGCTTCCGGATGCAGTTTTTTGGCAGCCACCATGGCTGCCAGCCCGTCGAAATCCGTATTGCTGTGGCTGATAATTATCTCCATCTCCGTCCTCCGCCATTGCTTACTTTACCCTTGTATTATAGCAGAAACAGGCCTGGATTGCTATTTTTTGCAGCAATCAGAGCAGTCCCCAGATTTCCCCGGCATATTCCCTGATGGTTCTGTCACTGGAAAAACGGCCCGAACAGGCGATATTGGTCAAGCTCATACGTTGCCAGCGCTGGAAATCCCGGTATAAATTGTCGATTTTAGCCTGGGCTTCGGCATAAGGCAAAAAGTCCTTGAGGACAAAAAACTCATCACTGTGGGTCAAACTGGAATAAATATTGCTGAATTCTTCCCTGGCAGCGGGCAAAAAGCCATTGATCAGGGAATCCACCACTCGTTTTAGCCGCGGCAGGGAATTATATAAATACCAGGAACTGTAACCGCCATGTTCATAATAGTGCATTACCCTGTCTGCAGTAAGCCCAAAGAAGACAATATTATCCTCTCCTACTGCTTCTCCAATTTCAATATTGGCACCATCCCGGGTTCCTATGGTAATAGCTCCATTCATCATGAATTTCATATTGCCTGTACCCGAAGCTTCTTTTCCTGCCGTTGAGATCTGTTCACTCACCTCAGCCGCAGGCATGACCAGCTCCGCCAGGGAAACCCGGTAGTTTTCCAGAAAACAAACCTGTAAACGGTCATTAAAGCGGCGGTCATTGTTGATTTTCTCGGCAACTGTATTGATAAGTTTAATAATACTTTTAGCCATATAATAGCTGGGTGCTGCTTTACCGCCAAAAATAAAGGTACGGGGTACCAGGTCCAGGTTGGGCTCATCCAGCAAGCGCAGGTACAAGTCCAGTACATGCAGAATATTTAAGAGTTGGCGCTTATATGCATGAATACGTTTCACCTGAACATCAAACAGAGAAGCCGGGTCTACTTTCAGACCACAATGCTGGTAAATAAACCGGGCCATCCTTTCCTTGTTCTGACGCTTGATAGATGCCGCCCTTTCCTGTAAATCCCGGTTATCAACCAGGGGTAACAGACGTTTCAGTTCTTCCGGTTCCCGGATCCAGCTATCCCCAATCACTTCTGTAAGCAGTTCCGCCAGCTGCGGATTAGCTTTTAACAACCAGCGGCGATGGGTAATACCATTGGTTTTGTTAGTGAATTTTTCGGGAAAATACTCGTAAAACTCCCGCATTTCCCTGGTTTTCAAGATCTCTGTATGAATTCTGGCCACTCCATTGACCCGGTAACTACCGGCTAGAGCCAAATGAGCCATTTTTACATAACCGTCTGCCACTACCGCCATCCGGTGGATACGCTCCCAATCACCGGGATATCTCCCCCAGAGAGCCCTGCAAAAACGTTCATTTATCTCCTCCACGATCATGTAAATCCTGGGCAAAAGCTGTTTGAACAGCTCAATAGGCCATTTTTCCAGGGCTTCAGCCAGAATGGTATGGTTGGTATAAGACACGGTTCTAGTGGTTATATCCCAGGCTTCATCCCAGCCCAGCCCTTCTTCATCCATAAGTATCCGCATTAACTCAGGAATTACCAGTACCGGATGGGTATCATTAACCTGGATAGCGATTTTTTCCGGCAGCAAATGCCACTGATTGGCGTAGCATTTTTTGAAATAGCGCAAGATACTCTGTATACCGGCAGAGACAAAGAAGTATTGCTGTTTTAAGCGCAGTTCCCGTCCTTTATATGTATTATCATCCGGGTACAGTACCTGGGAAATAGCCTCCACCGCATATTTATATTCTACTGCCTTCAGGTATTCCCCTCGGCTAAAACAGGCGAAATCGAATTCCGTCCTGGCCACTTCTGCACTCCATAAACGCAGGGTGTTAACACAATCATTGCGATAACCGATGATGGGAATGTCATAAGGCACTGCTATTATTTCCTCATAGTTTTCATGAATAAAATTCAACCGGCCCTGTTTTTCCTCCACCCTGACCTGACCGCCAAAGCGCACCTTAACTGCTTTATCCGCCCGCCGGGTTTCCCAGACATTCCCTTCTTTCAGCCAATTTTCCGGCAGCTCTACCTGATAGCCATTAACAAGTTTTTGTTCAAACAGCCCGTATTTATATCTGATACCACAACCGTGGCCAGCCAGTCCCAGCGATGCCAGGGAGTCGAGAAAACAGGCTGCCAGTCGGCCTAAACCGCCATTTCCCAGGCCTGCATCCGGTTCCACTTCTTCCAGCAGGGAATAGTCCACTCCCAGTTCCTGTAAAGCCGCTTGCCAGTTCTCCTGCCAGCCCAGGTTGATTAGATTATTGCTCAATAGACGCCCTAACATGAATTCCAGGGAAAAATAATAAACCTGTTTTGTCTGTTGCTGGGCATGTCGTCGTTTGGATTCCACCCAGCGCTGGTAAATGGCTTCCCGCACCAGATGTCCCAGCACCTGATATTTCTCCTGCTCTGTCGCTTCTTCCAGCGTTTTGCCGAACAAAGCTGCCAGTTTCTCGAGAAATGCCTGCTTAAAACTCTCCTTGTCTGCCAGCATGCCACACCCTCCTCTAATCTGTGCTCTTATATATCTATTCTCACATACTTTTGCAATAGTAGCAATCCTTCCCTTTATATTATATAATAATTTGCAAAAACAGGAGGGTGTAGAGATACGTGGTCAGCCACTTTCTGCTGTTATCGGGGTTTCTTAGCTGTGGTATGAATCAACCTGTGGAAACCCCGGTGGTTCTGGAAATAAAAAAAGGCAAACTCCAGCGGCTCATTCCCTGGCAGGCTTACCCTGCGGACTTACCTGCTCCCGATACAACCTATGCTGATTGTTATGCCCTCACCCCGCTGGCAGATGCCCATGTCCATCTGGCTCTAGACGGGGTGGATTTTGCAGCTGCCCGGGCCCGCTGGAACGACGAAACAGGTATGCACCATATGTGGCAAACTAATCTGGAATCGATGGCCAGAGCCGGTGTGCTGGCAGCCCGGGATGGCGGGGACCGCCAGGGCTGGGCCCATCGTCTCGCCGCCCAAATGGACAGCCTTTTTTATATACATACCACCCATCCCGCCTACTGTCGGGAAGGGGGATATGGTACTGCCTTTGCCCATCCCCTGGGGCGTAATGCCATGCCTCCCTGGGGCGAGCTGACGACACAAATTAGAGCCAATGGCTCCCGGCACCTGAAACTGATGCTATCAGGCATTATTTCCTTTACCGAATACGGCCAGGTCGGGCCCTGCCAGTTTACAGAGAAGGAATTGTCCGCTTTAGTAGCTCAGGCCAATGGGGCAGGATTACCCCTCATGGTACATGCCAGCGGTGCTGAAGCCAGTGCCTTAGCTGCCAGTTGCGGGGTACACAGTCTGGAACATGGTTACTTCCTCACCGAATCCACCCTGACCCAGCTAGCGCAAAAGGGCATTTACTGGGTCCCCACTCTGGCTCCGGTAGCCGCTCAGGCCCCGGCCTATCCGGTAGCAGCCCGCAGCCTGGATAGGCAAATGCAAATGGTAGAACTGGCCCGGCAATTGGGAGTGCCGGTAGTAGCAGGCAGTGATGCCGGGGCCACAGGAGTCAGACATGGTTTTGGCTTACTGAAGGAACTGGAGCTCCTGGGTCAGTGTGGCTACTCACCACTGGAACTGCTGACAAAGGTTTTGCGCCACACCTGGCAATCCCTGAATCCTGACCTGGATCCTGTCTGGCCTCTCCCGGCCTTGAACCTGTATCGCCAGCCGCCCTGGCAAAAGCTTTCTGCCCTTTCTGCCGATCTGATTACCATCCTCTGGTTGGGAGATGATGAAATTGCAAGAACAACACTGGCAAAAAGTCACCTTAAGTTTTCCCCGGCCTCGTCTGACTGACCCGACGGCAGTTTTACAGGCCGGACTGGAAAGGTTATGGCAGCAGCAGCCCCTGGCAGCCGGAGCTACCGTGGCCATACCGGTAGGCAGCCGGGGCATAGCCGTTTTACCCACCCTGCTCAAACAAATTCTGGATTTTTTGCGTCAGCGTCAGGTTACTCCCTATTTGATTGCCGCCATGGGCAGTCATGGCGGTAGTACCGCTGAAGGACAATTGCGGGTCCTGGCTGAACTGGGTATTAGTGCTGACACTATGGGCTGCCCGGTATATCCCGGGGTTGTTACCCGGGAAACTGACAGGCTGAAGAATGGCACCCCGATATTTACCCTGGAATTACCGCTGCCCACCAATGCTATTCTGTTAATTAACCGGGTTAAACCTCATACTTCTTTTACTGGTCCCTGGGAGAGCGGTCTGGTCAAAATGCTGGCTCTGGGTATGGGCGGTCCTGCTGGAGCAGCAGCCTTACATGCTGGCGGCCCCCAGAGCTTAAGCCAGCGTCTGGGTGAAGCCGCCCGGCTGCTGCTTACCCGCCTGCCGATCTGGGGAGGCATAGCCATTCTGGAAAACGCCTATCAGGAACTGGCCGACCTGGTGGCTCTTACTCCTGCAGAAATTCTGGCAGAAGAACCACAATTACTGGCCCGGGTTAAAGGCTGGCAACCCCGTCTGCCCTGGTCAGAGATCGATTTGCTGATGGTGGAGGAAATCGGGAAATGTTTTAGTGGCACTGGAATGGATACCCATGTTATCAATCGCCTGGGTATTCCCGGCCTACCTGCACCAGCTCCCTCTCCTCTGATCAAACTGATTCTGGTTTTGGACCTGGCCCCGGCATCCCAGGGCAATGCCTATGGAATCGGACTGGCTGATCTTACCACCCGGCAGCTGGTCAACAAGATTGACTGGACAGCCACCTATGCCAATGCCTTAACTACCGGATTTCTTGAGCGAGCCAAACTACCCCTCGTAGCTGCCGACGAAAAAGAGGCCCTGCACTGGGCCTCCAGAATACTGGGACATCGTCCCCGCTTAACTGTCAGAATTAAAAATACTCTGCAGCTGGATACCGTCTGGTTATGGGAAGAAACTGACTAGGGAACTGCCGGTCCAGGTTGCCAGTTGACCTCTACCACGGTCCCGGCTGCTTTTAGCATATTATATACCGGACAGCGTTTTTTGATTTGCTGGGCCAGGCGTTCCAGCTGTTCCTGATTGGCAGTGCTATCAATGCTAATCTCCTGTTTCACCCGGGTAAAATAGGGAGGTACATCTCCTTTACCCATAATACCATCGGTATTTAATTCCCCTTCTGCCCGCATCATCAGACCATTGACTTCAATGGCCATTTCTTTCGCAATCATTACCGCCATCACGGTGGTACAACCCAGTAACGAAGCCAGGACATATTCCATCGGGGTGGGAGCTGAATCCTGTCCGCCCAGATCTCCGGGCTCATCCATGGTTACGGGGGAAAACTCCCTGATGGTAATCTCGCTTTTCATTTGTTCTACCCAGTGGCTTTTAGCCTGCAATGTAATAATCATGGGCCTTACCTCCTGTCAGTTATTTCACTAACAGGATGGCGAAAGGGCCCTATTCTTATGCATGCCTTTCGGCATTAAAAAGGCGGTCCAGTAGTTCGGGCAGCACTTTTTCCGCTTCCGCATTTATTACCTCCACCCTGGCCCCGGCCAGGCGAGCTCGTTCGGTAACATAGCGGGCAGTGGAAGTATAAAAGGAAGTGCCAATAACCAGCAACAGTTCGGCATCAGCCACCAGATCCAGGGCCTGGGGCAACTGGGCCAGCCAGTCGCCATATAAGACGACATTGGGTTGCAGTACCTCCCGGCAGTCAGAACAAAAATGATTGTCTTTAACTACTGTAAAAGGATATTGGCGTTGACAGACCGGACAAAAAACATAGTCCAGATTGCCGTGAATTTCCACTAGCTCTTTGGTCCCGGCTTTACGGTGCAGGCCATCAATATTCATGGTTATTACCGGAATCTGATAGCGGGCCAGGGCCAGATGAGCAGGATTAGGTTCTGCCTGGCTTATTCTTTCATACATTTGCCACAGCTTCTGGTAGAACTCCTGCGGCTCCTCTTGAAAATAGTTCCGGGTCAGGTAGTCTCTGATTCCGGGCATTTCTTCAAAAGTAGGTATACCACTGGCTTTAGAAATGCCAGCTCCGGTGAAGGCGATTATTTTCATCCTTCTCACCTCTGCTCCTTAGAGATGAACATAATTTATCGGGTCCTGAAAACCTGCCCGGGAAAAACCCTGTAAACGCAAAAGACAGGCATCACAACGACCACAGGCCTTTTCTCCCCCCCGATAGCAGGTGGTTGTAAGGTGCAGGGGAGCCTTCAGCTCCATACCCAGTTTAATAATACCAGCCTTATCCAGATTGATTAAGGGGGTTACAATCTCGATTCTTTGAGCATCCCTGGTTGTCGCTTTAGTCGCATAATCCACTGTGGCCTGAAAGCGCTGGATAAACTCCGGTCGACAATCGGGATAGCCGGCATAGTCAAGGGCATTGACCCCGATATATATCCGTTCTGCTCCTACCACTTCAGCATAGCCGACGGCATAACTGAGGAAAATCAGATTGCGGGCTGGAACATAAGTAGGGGGAATGTCCTTGCGCTCTATATCCCCTTCCGGTACTTCCATTGTCCCCGTCAGGGCACTGCCCCCGATAGCATCCATGTTGGTAGTAATAATTAAATGCCGGGGACAGTGATAATATTCGGCAATCTGGCGGGCACTGTCCAGTTCCCGTTTGTGGCGCTGGTTATAATCAAAGGAAATGGGATATAGCTCATAACCATCCCGGTGCGCTAAAGCCAGACAGACGGTGGAATCTATGCCCCCGGATAATAAGACAACCGCTTTTTTCATGTTCTTTGCTCTACCTCCATTCTCATCCATAAGTATAACCTATTTTGATGCTTTTGCAACAGTTATAACGCCAAAAAACAGGCCACCCAAAACGGGTGGCCTGTTTTTTACTCCTCAATTTCAATGGCCCCTACCGGACAACCATCCGCCGCATCCCGGGCACTGGCCTCAGCCTCCGCTGGAACTGGATCCGCAATAACCAGGGACAATCCGTCCTCCCCTAGCTCAAACACCTGGGGACAAATGGCGGCGCAGGCTCCACAGCCAATACACAGATCCTTATTCACTCTGGCTCTCATTTTCCCTCACTCCTTTCTGTTCTTAATCCAATTATACCATCCCCTGCCAGCAACTCCTGTGACCGGGCTCACAATTGCTGTCTTTTTTTGTATAATCCTCAAGTAACGGCAAAAAATAAAATAAATCCACAGCAAGGAGGAGCAAACCATGACCGATACCTACTATCACGCCCTTTTAAGAAAAGGCTACACCCGGCGCGATTTTTTACGCCTGTGCACCATTCTCACTGCTACCATGGGTCTGGATGCCTCCTTTATTAGCCAGGTTGCTCATGCTCTGGAAACCAAACAGCGATTACCGGTTATTTATCTGGAATTGCAACTATGTACCTGTTGTTCCGAATCCTTTATCAGAACCGCCCATCCCCTCTTTTCAGACCTGATCCTCAACCTGATTTCTCTGGATTACATGGAAACCCTGATGGCCGCTGCCGGAGAACAAGCAGAAGCAGCTAAAGCTAAAACCATGCAGGACTATCGGGGCCGCTATTTGCTTGTTGTGGAAGGAAGTGTGCCTTTAAAAGATGATGGTATATACACTACTATTGCTGGCAAAACTGCCCGCCAGGTCCTGCTGGAAGCTGCAGAGGGCGCACTGGCAGTTATCGCCTATGGCTCCTGTGCCACCAACACCTGTGTTCAGGGGGCCAGCCCTAATCCTACCGGAGCTGTCGCCGTTAAGGATATAGTGCGGAACAAACCGGTTATTGATGTGCCTGGTTGCCCACCTATTGCAGAAGTAATCGCAGGGGTGGTTGCCCACTATGTTACCTTTGATCGTTTGCCGGAGCTGACTGGATTGGGCCGTCCCAGAGCCTTCTACAATCATCGTATCCATGATAACTGCAATCGCCGGGCCTTTTTCGATGCCGGTCTTTTTGTGGAGCAATTCGATGATGAGGGGGCCAAACAGGGCTGGTGCCTCTATAAAATGGGCTGCAAAGGTCCCACCACCTATAATGCCTGTGCCATTACCCAGTGGAATAATGGAGTCAGCTACCCTATCAAGTCCGGCCATCCCTGTCTGGGCTGTTCGGAGCCCAACTTTTTCGATAACTCGCCCTTTTATACCAGGCTGGCGCATATACCTGGTCAGGCTAAACCGGTTGACCCCGATGAACTGGGTAAAAAAGTGGTTGGTGTCACAGCTGCCGGAGTGGGGTTACATGCCCTGGCCACCGGAGTGTTAAAAACCAAAAAGAAAGAAGAAGGTGAAAAGCATGGCCCAAAGAATAGTGGTTGATCCTCTAACCAGAATTGAGGGACATTTACGCATCGAAGCTGATGTAGAAGGGAACGTGATCAAGGAAGCCTATAGTTCCGGCACTGCCTTTCGCGGGCTGGAACTTATCCTCAAGGATCGGGATCCCCGGGATGCCTGGGCCTTTGCCCAGCGTATCTGTGGGGTTTGTACCCATATCCATGCCATTGCCTCCGTACTGGCAGTAGAAGATGCCCTGAAAATTGAAGTGCCTAAAAACGCCACCTTGATCCGCAATATCATGAATGCTACCCAGTTTGTCCATGACCATGTAGTGCATTTCTACCACCTGCATGCCCTGGACTGGGTGGATATCACTTCTGCCTTGAAAGCAGACCCGGCTGCGACCAGCCGTCTGGCCCAATCTCTTTCTGACTGGCCCAAATCCTCCCCTGGTTATTTCCGGGATTTACAAAAACGCTTGCAAAGTTTTGTTGCCAGTGGTCAACTGGGTATTTTCACCAATGGCTACTGGGGGCACCCGGCCTATAAGTTACCACCGGAAGTCAACTTACTGGCAGTGGCCCACTATCTCGAAGCTCTGGAATGGCAAAAAGATATAGTCAGGATACATACCATTTTTGGTGGTAAAAATCCCCATCCCAATTATCTGGTTGGCGGTATGGCCTGCACCATTAATCTGGATAACGATAATACCATAAATATGGAACGTTTGAATCTGGTGGGCCGGGAAATCGATAAAGCGATTGAGTTTGTGGAAAAAGTCTACCTTCCCGATCTGCTGGCCATTGCGTCCTTTTATAAAGACTGGACCTATGGTGGTGGCGTAGGTAATTTTCTGGTCTATGGCCATCTAGCTGACCGGGGTAAAAAAGAAACCGGAGAAGAAATTTTTCCCGCCGGGGTAATCTTAAATCGCAATCTGAATGAGGTCCATAACATAGATGTAAAGGATCCAGAACAGATTCAGGAATTCGTTGACTATTCCTGGTATGAATATAGTGGAAGCAAAGGGCTGCATCCCTGGGAAGGACAGACCAATCCCAAATATACCGGCCCTCGTCCTCCTTATAAGCAACTGGATACAACCGGCAAATATAGCTGGCTCAAAGCTCCCCGCTGGCGAGGTAAACCTATGGAAGTGGGTCCACTGGCCCGTATACTGGTAGGTTATGCCCGGGGCCAGTCCCGGATTAAGGAAGAAGTAGATTCCGCCCTGGCTAAACTGGGATTGGGCAAGGAGGCTTTATTTAGCGCCCTGGGGCGTACCCTGGCCCGCGGCCTGGAAACCAGGATCCTGGTCCACTTCCTGAAGAAAACCTATGCTGAACTGCTGGCCAACCTCAAAGCCGGTGATACCCGGGTTTTTAATCCGGAAAAATGGGATCCTTCCACCTGGCCCAAAGAAGCCAGAGGTGCGGGCATTACTGAGGCTCCCCGCGGCGCTCTAGGGCACTGGGTAAAAATCAAAGATGGCAAAATCACTCTCTATCAAGCAGTAGTCCCCACTACCTGGAATGCCTCCCCCCGGGATGGTCTTGAGCAGCGCGGCCCTTATGAGGAAGCTCTGGTCGGAACACCTCTGGCCGATCCGGCAAAGCCTCTGGAAATTTTGCGAATTATTCATTCCTTTGATCCCTGTATTGCCTGTGCTGTCCATTTAACTGATCTCACTACCAGTCAACCCCTGACTGAAATAAGGTTTTACTAAGGAGGGTATGCGATGCTGCGCAAAGCCATCTATGTCTGGGAATGGCCGGTCCGCTTCTATCACTGGTTAAATGTCTTTTTGATCATTACCCTTTTTCTCACCGGCCTCTATATTGGCTTTCCCAAATACAGGCCGGCTGGAACCGAAGCCTACTCCTTTTTTCTGATGGGTAAAGCCCGCTACTGGCATGGCTGGGCCGCCTGGCTGTTTATAGCCAATTTCCTTTTCCGTTTTTACTGGGCTTTTGTCGGCAATGAGTATGCCCGCTTTCGTCCCTGGCGAAAAGGATTTTTTGCCGATGGCCTGGAGACGTTAAAGTACTATCTTTTTCTCAAAAAAGAACATACGGTACATACCGGCCACAATGTCCTGGCCCAGCTTACCTACTTTTTCATTATCTGGATCAACTCCGCCTTTATGATTGCCAGTGGACTAGCCTTGCAAGGAGAGATTCATCCCGGCGGCTGGCAGGAACGCTGGTTTGGCTGGCTAATCCCCTTCTTTGGCGGTAATTCACTGGTTCTGCGCAGTTATCATCACCTGGCGGCCTGGCTTTTTGCTGCCTTTGTCGTCTTGCATCTCTATACCGTAATACGTCAGGATATCCTGGATGATGATGGCACCGTTTCGTCTATTTTTAGCGGCTATAAATATGTTCCTGTCAGAGAGGACAGAGAAAATGGCTAAACCGGTTGTTCTCGGGCTGGGTAATCCTCTCTATCGTGATGAAGGAATAGGAATTCATCTACTGCAGAGATTACGTCAATCCGGTCTTGCTTCTCAGATAAAACTGGTGGACGGCGGCACCGGGGGTTTATCCTTATTGCCCGTAATTGAAACTGCTGCACAGCTTTTGATCATCGATGCCGTAAACTGGGACAAGCCCCCGGGTACCGTGGGTCTTTTTAGTTATGAGCAGTTAATCCAGCTGGCCCGGCCCCGGCTCTCCCCTCACCAGGTAGCCCTGGCTGATTTACTGGCCCTGGCCTGCTGGCGTGGTAAATTGCCCCCTGACCTGGTCCTGCTGGGAATTCAACCTGCTGACATCAGACCTGGTCTGGAATTGAGCCCACAGGTCAAAGCAGCCATACCCGTAGCTTTAGAACAAGTCTATGATA
Organism: Carboxydocella sporoproducens DSM 16521; assembly: GCF_900167165.1. Lineage (NCBI taxonomy): Bacteria > Bacillati > Bacillota > Clostridia > Eubacteriales > Clostridiales Family XVI. Incertae Sedis > Carboxydocella > Carboxydocella thermautotrophica. Next base: position 25,658 of record NZ_FUXM01000005.1, read on the forward strand.
TTATTGCCTTTTATTTCGGTGCAGGATGGCATTGTTGACACAGATTAGTTGCTGGACGATGGCAGGCAAGACAGTTATTCTTATCCCTTCGATATTCCCGCCCGTGGGTTATTGCCCATGCTGGCTCCTGATGGTTTCGGGGTTTAAGACTATTGGGATCCCGGTGGCATTTCAAGCAGTCATCTACCGGTGCTTTACCAGCGCCTTTAACCCGATGGCAGGTCAGACAATCTTTCATTTTTAACCGGGCTCTGCTACCATGGGCTACCCCACTGTGGCATAAAGTACAATTATAGCCCCGGCTATGTTTTTCGTGATTGTAAATTATGCCAGGCATGTTTTTTAACTCAGCAGGCCATTGCTGATGACAGCTCTGGCAACGCTCATTTTTTACCGTAGCCTGCAGCCTGGGCTCCAGATTAAGTAAAGTTATCATCAGCTCCCTAACTCCGCTAATTTTGGCCTTTACCACGCCAGCGAAGCCGGGCTCAGCATGACAGGCATAACATTCTACATCTTTATGGGCAGATTGGGTCCAGCTTTGATAAATAGGCTCCATCAAGTGACAACTGGCACAAAACTGCGGTTTACTGGTATAGTAACTTGCCCCTGCCAGAATTACAATTAGCAAGAATCCTGAAACCAGTATAATTTTTTTAAGATTTTGGGCTGTTAACATCTCTCTCCCCCCTAGTTAGAAATATTAAATAAAATTATCCCTTTCCCTGCCATCTAGTCTATTTTTAGTGCATTTGTACTATAAATAAAACCCGGCTACAGCCGGGTTGTTGCCTATTTTTTCAATCTCTCAGGAATTACATCATTTTGTACCAGGTCAGCATAGCTTTCCCGGCGGATAATCAAATCTGCCTGCCCATCCTTGACCAGTACCGCAGCCGGTCTGGGTACCCGGTTATAATTCATGGCCATAGAGTAGTTATAAGCACCAGTGCAAAATACAGCCAGAATATCTCCGGGCTCAGTACGGGGAACTGCCAAATCCCAGATTAGCATGTCCCCGGATTCGCAGTATTTCCCGGCCACAGATACCACTATTTCTGCCGGTTGATCAGCTTTGTTGGCCAGCAGGGCCGAATACCTGGACTGATAGAGCGCCGGTCTGGGGTTATCACCCATGCCGCCATCAACGGCAATGTAAGTTCTTACTCCTGGTATCTCCTTCACTGAACCGACAGTATAAAGAGTAGTACCAGCCGGGCCAATGATAGAACGACCGGGCTCCACTACCAGGCGGGGTAAAGGCAAATCTCTTTCTTCACAGCCAGCAAGAACTGACTCCCGGACCAGTTGCCCATACGCAGCGATAGAGGCCGGTTCATCCCCTTCGGCGTAGTAAATACCAAAACCCCCACCCAGGTTCAGTATTTCTGCTGTAAAGCCCAGCCTGCTACGCAGCTCAGCCAGAAAATCCAGCATAACTTGCACTGTGTAACGGTAGCTTTCAAGTTCAAAAATCTGGGAACCAATATGGCAATGCAATCCCTTTAGGTCTATGTGAGGCAGCTGCAGGGCTTCCTCCACAATTGCCAAAGCCTGGCCGGTAGAAATAGCTGACCCGAACTTGGAATCAATTTGTCCGGTCTGGATGTATTCATGGGTATGAGCTTCTACCCCTGGGGTAATTCGCAAAAGGATGCTGGCCTTGACGCCCCGCTCCCCGGCCAGGCCATTGAGCAGATGCAGTTCGGTGAAATTATCCACTACAAAATAGCCGATACCGGCAGCTAACGCCATCTCGAGCTCGGCAGGGGATTTGTTATTGCCATGAAAATAAATCCGGGCAGGATCAAACCCTGCCTCCAGGGCAGTATATAACTCACCGCCAGAAACCACATCCAGGCCCAGTCCTTCTTCCTGAATAATGCGGGCCATGGCTTTGGTCATGAAGGCTTTCGAGGCATAAATTACTTCTCCCTGAATACGCTCATCCTGCATAAAAGCAGCCCGGTAGGCGCGGCAGTTTTGCCTGATCAGTTCCTCATCAAAAACATACAAGGGGGTACCAAACTCCGCTACCAGACCTGCTGTATCGCAACCGCCAATGGTTAAGCGCCCTTCGGCATTGATGCTCATAGTACCATGCAAACGCATATCATCATCTCCTATCACCAATAGATATTATGATTTTTTCTGAGAAACCGTTAACCTTCAATCACAAAAGTCCGGGAAAATTCTATCAATCACTATAACATGTTTTTTCCCTATTGACAATCTTTCTCACTGTCCTTTTGCCTATGTATACAATATATCTGCATAACAATGCAAAAAGCAGGAACACATTATCTGAGTGTTCCTGCTTGAGTAATTTATAATTCCACTTTAGGCAAGTTAGCCAGGGCTTCTTTAACCAGCCGTTCCGGATATTCATAATCCTGGATTTTACCGGTCAAGTAATCATCATAAGCACTTAAATCGAAGTGTCCATGGCCGCTTAAACAGAACACGATGGTTTTAGTTTCCCCGGCTTCCTTGCAACGCAGGGCCTCTACTATTGCCGCTTTAATGGCGTGGGAAGATTCGGGGGCTGGCAAAATCCCTTCAGTGCGGGCAAAGAGAACAGCCGCCTCAAAAACCTGAGTCTGGGGATAGGCCACTGCCTCAATCAAGCCGTCCTTTAAGAGCTGACTGACCAGCGGGGAATCCCCATGATAGCGTAACCCACCAGCATGAATGCCAGGAGGCATGAAATCATGGCCAAGAGTATACATAGGCATAATGGGAGTCAGCTTGGCCACATCACCATAGTCATAGGCATAGACCCCTTTGGTCAGGGTGGGACAGGCTGCCGGTTCTACGGCGATAATGCGAGTTTTCGTTCCCTTTAGAATTTTGTCCCGGACAAAGGGGAAGGAAATACCGGCAAAATTGCTGCCGCCTCCACAGCATCCGATTACAATATCAGCTGCTTCATCCACTTTGGCCAGTTGGGCCTGAACTTCTTGCCCGATTACCGTCTGGTGCAGACAGACATGATTGAGGACACTGCCCAGGGCATAATTGGTATCTTCCCGGCTGGCGGCATCCTCTACCGCCTCACTGATAGCAATGCCCAGACTGCCCGGTGAATCCGGGCTTTGTTCCAGCACTGCCCGCCCGGCCTGGGTCAGAGGCGAAGGACTGGGAATCACCTCAGCGCCAAACACCCGCATCAGTGAGCGCCGGTAGGGCTTTTGCTGGTAAGAAACCTTAACCATATACACAGTGCATTCCAGCCCGAAGAAACTGCAGGCCATGCTGAGAGCACTACCCCACTGCCCGGCCCCTGTTTCCGTTGCCAGCCTCTTAATGCCAGCCTGTTTATTGTAAAAGGCCTGGGGAATGGAGGTATTGACCTTATGGCTGCCTGCCGGGCTGGTCCCTTCATATTTATAGTAAATCCGGGCCGGAGTGTCCAGGGCTTTTTCCAGGCGATGGGCCCTGAATAAGGGCGTTGGTCTGAATAAGCGATAAAGCTGCTGAACTTCCTCAGGAATCTCGATATATGGTTCAGTGCTTACCTCCTGTTTGATCAGTTCCAGCGGAAATATAGGCAACAAATCTTCCGGAGTGACCGGTTGACCTGTTCGGGGATTGAGCGGGGGTGGCGGTAAATTGGGCATATGAGCCTGAATGTTATACCAGACGGTAGGCATTTCTTTTTCAGTGAGCAGGATTTTGGTATCCGCTCTCATCTCTCCTCAACTCCTTCTTGCCATGCTCTTCTCCCTCAAATGGAAAAAGAAGGCTCCATGCTTGTATTTTAGCATAGAGCCCACAACTGTTCAATAACAATTTTATTTTCCAGCCGCTGTTTCGCGGGCTGCTTCTGCTTGCGACCAGCGCCCGCAGCGGTCTCCCCAGCGGGCTACGGTTTCTCCGTTTTGTTTTAATTCAATAACCTCACAGAGATTGGGGCAATATTTGCACTCAAAACTGCCAGAGGCAAAATCTTGCTGACAGAGACTCCAGCCTTTAAACCTGGTAGTTTGTCCTTGCAGGACCGCTTCCCGGGCCAGGATGGCAGCTCCTACTGCTCCCATTACATTAAAGTGGGGCGGGACAATAATTTCCATCCCCAGGGCCTTTTCAAAAGCAGCCCGGATGCCGGCATTGGCGGCAACTCCCCCCTGAAAAACCACTGGTGCCAAAATCTCTTTGCCTTTACCTACATTATTGAGATAATTTCTGACCAGGGCTTCACATAAACCGGCGAGAATATCGGCCAGATCGTGACCCATCTGCTGTTTATGGATCATGTCCGATTCAGCAAAGACCGAGCAACGGCCAGCAATGCGTACCGGGTGGCGGGCAGCTAAGGCCCGGGGCCCGAACTCTTCAATGGGTATATTAAGACGCGCCGCCTGCTGGTCCAGGAAGGAGCCGGTACCGGCAGCACAAACAGTGTTCATGGCAAAGTCCGCCACAATCCCGTTTCTCAGAATAATAATTTTCGAATCCTGCCCACCTATTTCCAGCACTGTTTGTACCCCAGGCACCAGCGTAGAAGCAGCCACGGCATGGGCAGTGATTTCGTTTTTAACCGCATCCGCACCCACCAGTAAAGCCGCCAGCTGGCGCCCACTACCGGTAGTGCCCACCCCGCGGATAGTGGCTTTACCGGCCCAGCTTTCAGCAATTTGGGCAAGACCCTCCTGCACCGTAGGGATAGGCCGTCCCCGGGTTCTGAGATAAAGGGCTTCCTTAATCTCCCCTTTTTCATCCATCAAGACAATATTGGTACTGACTGAACCTACATCAATACCGAGAAATGCTTTCATTTCTCCTGTTAACCTCCTTTTGGCGAACCAGCAAATCCACAAAGGCCTCCAGTCTGGTCTGCAAGCCAGCCTCACCGGTATGCTGGTCAAAATAGAGCGTCATGGCAGGAATGCCCAGCTCATTGCTCACTTGAGGCAAAATACTCTGCGCTACAATTTCCGGCATACAGGTCAGAGGAGCAACCTGAATCAAGCCATCAAAACCTTTCTGAGCCCACAATACTGCATGGCCAATGGTATCCTGACCATGTCCGCCCACGAAATGATTTAAATAAGGACTGGCAGCCTGACAGGCCTGATGGCTATCCGGAATACCGGGGATCAATCCCCGAAAAAGATGTTCATTGATCCAATGGCTCAAATACAGACTCCGTTCCACCTCGACCCCCAGCGCTCCTAAGCGGCGTTCAATTTCCAGGTTGGCAAAGGGCTCCAGCAGGCAATAAATCTCTCCCGTTAAACCGATACGCACAACTTTTTTGGCCCAATCCACTGGCAAACTGTACAGCAGTTGCTGGGAATGCGTCACCGCCTGCTTAATTTCCGCCAGAGTCCGGGCCTGATCCAGGCAGACCTGGACCTGGCGCCAGGCTTTTTCCACTTCCTCCGGCTGGTAGGCCCGGGCCCTCAAGGTAGCCACCAGTCGTTCCAGTCGGTCCAGGGCCGCCAGTTTATGCCAGGCCAGGCGCAAAGCCTTCATCACCCGCCAGAGGGGCTGATTGCCGGTAATTCTCCGCAGGCGCTGTATAAACTGGGAAATGTGTTTCTCCGGCGGTTCCAGCACTACCATTTCCAGTTCATAACCCAGGTCTTTCAATATTTCCCGTTGAACCTGGGCATAATAGCCAAATCGGCAAGGCCCCATGCCGCCTGCCATTAAAATTGTATCTGCCCCTAGCTCGGCAGCTTCAATAAAGTTGCCCAGATTTATTTTCAGCGGCAAACAGGCGAACTCCGGGGAATGACGACACCCCAGTTCCAGAGTGCGTTTTGTAATGGGAGGTGGCACAATCGTTTCCACTCCCAGTTCCCTTAATAGTCCCTTTACCCCGATAGCCATCGTCCCCATGTGGGGAAAAGTTACTTTAGGCACCGCACTGTTTCCTCCTTCTCTGCAGCATATCGATAAAGGCTTCCACCCGCGTCACCAGCCCTGCCTCCCCGCTATGCTCATCAATAGTCAGGTTAAGAACCGACACCCGCCCTGCTCTTTGTAAACGCCGGGTAATAATTTCACCGGTAAATGAGTCAGGCCCACAGCCGAAGGCAGAGAGATGGATTAACCCGGATAATCCTTCTTGCTCAGCCAGGTGTAACGCGGTTCCCAGCAAATGGCGGTTCAGGGTCCAAAATAGCCTTTTGGGCATTTGGGCTGCTCCCGCTTCTGCTTCCTGGACGGGCACATCTTCCGGAGTAACCACTTCTACACCCAGCTGCTCCAAATGCTGGAGGAGCCCCAGATTAATGTAATTATCATACAGATTATAGGGATGAGCAATTACAGCTACTTTCAGTCCCCTGCGGCTGTTTTCGCCTCTCAGCGAACGGGTGTGCTGGCGCCACCAGCTGATCCCCCCGGCTTTCTGCCAGAACACCCAGGCTTTAAGCAGGGCTCGTCCCGCTTGTATCGGATGCACTCCCAGCTGTTCAGCCGTCTCCCGGGCCGCCAGCCAGAGCTGCCGTCGTCCGCCATTCAGATTGATAGTAGGCTTTAGCAAGGGTACAGGCAATTTTAAACAGGCCCGGGCCATATCCGGTAGCCCCAGGAATTTGGGACAAATATAAGCCCTTTTCTCCACGGCCACCAGCCGGGGAATGAAAAGATAGTCCACACCCAGATTAATCACGGCCTGAACATGCCCCAGAAACACCTTTACCGGCAAACAGGCTTCATCAACAGCCAGACGCACTCCGGCATCGAGGATTTCCTTGTTAGTCTCCGGTGATAAAATAGGCTCTGCCCCTATCTGACGAAAAAATTCGGTCCAGAAAGGATTATAGCTATAATAAAGGAGGGCCCGGGGAATCCCCACCCGCGGAGCCCGTTTCTCACTGATTTTAATCTTTCTCATTTTCCTCTTTCTCTCCTTTTCCAAACTGAGGTTTCCGTGAGGGAATAGGAATGGACTGCCCCGGTTGCCGGTCAGTATCTACTGGCTTCAGGATGCTGGGCCGGCTGTTCTGAATCGGTACTGGATAACGAATCAGAATGGCTTTCAAAGCTGTCCAGTTAAAAGGTATTAGCGGCCAGAGATAGGGTACTCCAAAAGACCTGGACCGGGCCAGGAAGACAAATAAGGCCAGCACGCCTAGCACCAGACCGGGCCAGCTTAAAGCGTAGACCAGTATAATCAAGAGATAGCGCCACAATCTTAATGCCATTCCTAGCTCATAACTGGGGGTAGCAAAAGTTCCAGTAGCAGCAATGGCCATATACATAATTACCTCTGGAGCAAACATCCCGATATTAATTGCTACCTCACCGATCATTAAAGCCGCGATCAAACCCAGGGAAGTGGTCAATGGGGATGGAGTATGGATAGCCGCCATCCTGACCACATCGATACTGACTTCAGCTATGAGAAACTGCAGGATCAGAGGAACATTCCCTATTTTTTTCGGCCCAATAAAACTCAGTGCTTTCGGCAACAATCCGGGATGCAGGGAGAAAAGCAACCATAAAGGAACAACTACCAGGGAAGCTACAATCGCCAGTAACCGTACCCAGCGGATATATGCACCCACGATTGGCGCCTGCCGGTATTCCTCAGCATGCTGGACGTGGTGAAAAAAGGTTGTAGGTGCAATCATAATACTGGGGGAAGTATCCACCATAATCAGCACATGCCCTTCCAACAAGTGGGCTGCTGCCACATCCGGCCTTTCAGTATAGCGTACCTGGGGAAAAGGGTTCCAGGCATTATCCTCTTTAGTAATCATCTCTTCCACAGACTTTTCCGCCATAGGCAAACCGTCGATATTTAGTTTTTCCAGACGCCGTTTGATATCAGCTACCAGTTCCGGGCTGGCGATATCCTCGATATAAGCCAGACAAATATCGCTTTTAGACCTCTTCCCTCCCGATAGCATGATAAATCTCAATTTGGGGTCTCTGATCCGCCGCCTGATCAAGGCAGTGTTGAAAATAATGGTTTCCGTAAAGCCATCCCGGCTACCCCGAACTACCTTTTCCAGATCGGGCTCCTCCGGCCCCCGGGCCGGATAGCGCCGGGCCTCAACGATAATGGCTTCCTGTTCGCCTTCCACAATAAAAGCGGTGCGACCGGCCAGTACATGGGAAGCAATTTTGTCCAGGGCAGCTTCTGTGGTCACCTGGCCGTGACTGAGGTAGGTCTGTACCAGTTTGTGCAAAGTGGCTGGTACCAGGTCATTGCGCTCCACCATAGAGAGAATCCGGGTCATATCCAAAATGGAGGTCGAGTCAACCAGACCATCTACAAAATACATCTGTATTTTTTTCTGACCGAATTCCAGGGGGCGGCTATGTACATCAAAACAAATTCCAGCAGCCAGGATTTTATCCAGCTGGGCCACATTTTCCTGAAAATTACGGCCCAATTTGCCGCTCAGCATTTCCTCCCGTTCAGCCATGCTGGTTGCCTCCTTGTTCAATAATGTATCGTAAAGCCTTAGTCGTTAAAGGTGCGCCTTTCGCCCAGCTATCTGCCCCTTGCTGTTTGCCTATATCCCCGATACCAACAATTACTGGTACCCCCAGAGAACGCAACATATCTACCGTATCTCCCTCCAGATAAAGATGGCCTTCCGGCTCTGGTTGCCCTTCCTTGTCCACGGGACCGGATATTATTTTTCCATCAGCTGTTATGGAACAATCCACTCTGACCCCATCCGCTCCCTTGTCATTGGAAGCTACCGCTACTGCGCCAATAATTTCTACTTCCCGGCATTTAGCCAGGAAACGGGCCAGCTGCTCTCCTTTCCCCTGACCTTCCTTGCCGCGGTCATCCACCATGATTACTACCGGCTCACCCCGGGCTTCCCTGATTAACTGCAACAATTCCGGGCCACTTATTGGCGTTGGATTGCCGGCCGAAGCAGAAATACAGTGAGCCTTAATATTAGCCGCAGCTTTCTCTACAGCTTTACGGGCCACCTTGTCCCCGTCAGTAACCAGGATTACCCGCTTGCGTTGCCCCATTTCAATCACCCCGCGGATTGAACAGGGCAGCGATTAAATAACCAAAGACAATGGCAGCCGTAAGGCCAACAGCGGCGGCTTGCAAGCCTCCAGCAAAAGCGCCCAAAAGCCCTTTAGCCTGTACCGCTTTAATGGCACCCTGCGCCAGCGCATGGCCAAACCCCGGTAAAGGTACAGTGGCTCCTGCCCCTGCCCAGTTGACCAGAGGCTGATAGACACCCAGGGCGCTTAAAAGGGCTCCCCCCGAAACAAATCCGACCAGAATATGAGCCGGGGTGATTTTATGACTGGTTAAATCCATCAAGAGCTGTCCCAGTAAACAGATTGCCCCCCCAACCAGAAATGCCTTAAAGTAAATCATGCCTTTCTCCTCCTAAAGCCTTTCGACGGCAATGGCATGGCCAATGCCCGGGATAGTCTCCCCTTGCTGTACTGAAATGGGACTATGTAAAGATCCGGAACCCACCAGTAAAACCCGTTTAAATCGCCCTTCCAACATTTCCTGATAAAGCCAGCTACCCCATACGATCGCTGAGCAGCCACAACCACTGCCACCGGCGTGCACATCCTGAATGGGGTCATATACTAATATTCCCGCATCGGTATACTTATTAGTCACATCAAAGCCAGCTTCTTTCAATATCCTTTCGCAAAGAGCCTTTCCAATACTGGCCAGGTCACCACTGATGATCAGGTCATAATCCGCCGGACTGCGGCCTGTATCGCCAAAATGGGTAAGGATGGTATCAGCTACTGCTGGCGCCATAGCTGAGCCCATATCATTGGGATTATCCTGCCCTAAATCCATCACCTTGCCGATAGTAGCATGGGTAATATACAGACCTTCCCCAACGGCTCCTAAAACCATGGCCCCTGCCCCGGTCACTGTCCATTGTGCCGTCATCGGTCGTTGAGTTCCTAATTCAGTGGGATAGCGATACTGCCTTTCGGCAGTATCATAATGACTGGAAGCTGCAACCACCAGGTGACGGGCAAAACCACCGTCTATAATCATCGCCCCCAGGGCCAGGCCTAAGGCCATGGTAGAACAGGCCCCATACAGACCAATCAATGGTATACCCAGATCCCTGGCCGCAAAATTGGCAGTGATAATCTGATTCAACAAATCACCCGCTAGCAGAAACTCGATATCCATAACCGTAAGGCGAGAATGGCTGATGGCCAGCTCCACCGCATCCTTCAACATCTTTCTTTCCGCCTGTTCCCAGGATTTCTGTCCAATCAGCTGGTCAGGATAGGTTAGACTGTAATAAGTGCCTAACGGTCCTTTGGCTTCCATAGGCCCAGCCGTGGTGGCAGTAGCGAGAATTACCGGCGGATTGGCAAACTGTATCGTCTGTTTGCCGATTTTTTTCCCTTTCATCTATTTCCCTCCCCCTACCAGGTAAAATAACAGTCCAACTAACCAGGCCGTTACCGTACCAAAAACAATCACAGGACCAGCAATGGTAAATAGCCGGGCGGCAACCCCAAAAACCATTCCTTCGCGTTTATACTCCAGTGCCGCTGCTACCATAGAGTTAGCAAAACCGGTAATTGGAACAATCGCTCCAGCACCGGCAATTCGCCCAAATGTATCCCAAACCCCTAGACCGGTGAGAAAGGCAGCTACAAAAACCAGTGTAGCTGCAGTTGCCGCTGTGCTATCCAGAAAACTCAATCCCTGTCTCTGATAAAAATTAATTAACAATTGCCCGACAGTGCAAATTAAACCTCCGAAAAAGAAAGCAAAAAAGGCATTTTTCAATACTGGCGGCCTGGGCGCTAACTCCTGAATCATTTGCTGATATGCCTTCTGTTTATTTTTTTTACCAGGATATTGTGCCAGAATACCCATGATATCCCCCCCACATTGAGAAAGGACACCTGCCGGTGTCCTTCCCGGTTATTTCAGTACTTCATCAGTGTAAGCGATCTTAACATTGGCTTTAAATTCTGTCAGTTTACCATCTTCAACGTTGGCGGTCATATTATATACTTCCACGCCGGTGATGTTCTGAACACTCCTGGATGCTTCCTCCACCGCCCTCTGCACTGCATCCTTCCAGCCAATGGGAGACTCGCCTACCAGTTCTACTACCTTGACAAACATGCCTTTCCCTCCTTTCATTCACTCTTTAGCCTCTCCCTGAAGAAAGAGAAATATACAAAAAAAATCCGCCCTTCGTTTCCAGGCGGATTATCCTCTAACCTGACAGTAAAGCTCGTAAATTTTGCAAAGCTTGCCGCTCCAGGCGAGAGACCTGAACCTGGGAAATGCCCAGAATCTCTGCCACCTGCATCTGGGTTTTATCTTCAAAAAAGCGCAAAATAAGAAGCTGCCGGTCCCGGGGTGGCAATTTATCTATTACTTCCTTAAGAGCCAGTTTCTCCAGCATTTTTTCTCCTGTACCCTCTTCAGTCAATCGGTCCTCCAGCAGAACCGGGTCACCATCATCCTGATACAAGGCTTCTTGCATGGAAACGGGAGCCTGCATGGCCTCCAGCGTAGCCAGCACTTCATCTGCTGCCATATCCAGAGCCCCTGCCAGCTCCTGGACCGTTGGTTCGCGGCCCAGTTCTTTCATTAAAGTCTCTCGCATTTTATGTACCTTCACTGCCCCCTCCTTAATTGAACGGGTCAGTTTTACCGGCTGATCATCCCGGAGATAGCGGCGAATTTCCCCTAAAACCATAGGTACAGCATAGGTGGAAAAACGCACATCAAAATCGGGATTAAAACGATCCACAGCCTTCATTAAACCTATGACACCGATTTGAAACAGGTCTTCCAGGTCATAACCCTTACCGGCAAAGCGCTGGACCAGATTAAATACCAGTCGCAGATTATGGTTGATCAGTTTTTCCCTGGCCTCCTGATCGCCCCTGACACTTTTTTGCAGCAAGTCTCTGGTCTCTTCCTCTGTTAATAGGGGATAATAGGGCAAATTCATATCTTTAAACAGGTTAGCCATGCCATCGCCCCCATCAGCTGGCCGGCTGATCTTCAGCGCCGCCGGTAAGTTTTTTAAACATAATCACAGTCGTGCCCTGACCGACAGCGGTCTCAACCAGTAAATTGTCCATAAAGGAGTTCATAAAAGTAAAGCCCAATCCCATCCGCTCCGGCATGCTGGAATAAGCTGGCTCCATGGCGCGGGCTAAATCTGCTATACCTTTACCCCTGTCTATGACCCGGATTTCTATCCCCTGATCATACAGGGTAGTTTCTAGCACTACTAATTGCCTGCCATCATTATCATAACCGTGGATTATAGCATTGGAAACTGCTTCTGAAACTGCCACCTTGATTTCATCAATATCTGCCAGAGTAAAATCCAGTTGAGCTGCTAGTGCTGCCACAGTCACCCGGGCAAGGGCTACATTTTCTGCCAGGGCAGGAAATTCAATTTTTAGCCAGTTCTTTTTCTCCACAGTGCGCTCCCCCTTACATTTGTGCCAGTTGTTCCAGTGAATCGTAGACAGGCATGATCCTCATTACCCCTGAGAGCTCTAAAATTCTTTTGACCGGAGGCCTGGGTGAACAAATGGACATCTTTAACCTGGTAGCTGACAGTTTTTTATAGCGTCCCAGAATCACCCCTAAACCCGAACTATCAATAAAGCTGACCGCTTCAAGATCCAGACACAAATCACAGCCTGGATGCTGTTCCAATAATTGGTCTACTCCTTGACGAAATGGCTCAGCCACAGACATATCCAGTTCTCCCTCCGGCCTAATCACCAGAGTATTCCCTATTTTTTTATGCAGCAGGCGCAAGGCTTGTCCTCCTCTCCCGTACATTTTTATTTAATAATATTCGTTGTCATTTTCAAAAATCCTGCCAAATAATTCCACTAATTTTGTCACTTGCTGTCGCTTATTAAAGTTCCGAAAAGAGTTTTACTGCCAGAGTTCGCGGCCAGCCTTTTCTTCTTTCCTGCAAATAACAGGATGTCAATGCTTCCGAAACTGGTAAAACCGAGCTAAAACAACAATCAGCATCAGCCAGCAGCTCTTCCCATTCCTGACGAGTTTTGCTGGCAAACAGCTCCACCAGGGTGATATATGCCGGGTGGTCCGCTGCTATAGGGACATTATAAAAATCCAGCAAGTCAGGCCTGGCCAGGCGCTCACAAAAACGCCGCCAGAAATGTCGTTCCAGTGCTGAAATGGCAACCTGACCATCATCTTTGGTCGCATAGATCCAGTTGTTCACCGTAGGACGAACATTTTTCTGCTCTGCTATAAGCCCCGACCACTCCAGCATTCCGGCTAAAATAGCAATATCAAGGAAAATTCCTTCCCCTGTTTTTTGCTGCTGATATAGTCCAGCCAGAACTGCAATCACGGCCCAGAGAGCACCACTTAAAGCACTTACTGGAAAATGAGGTCCGAACAGCAGGCCGCTCATCGCCTGGAAATTGAGATCATGAGCCCCCTGATTGCCATAGATGCTATTCTGACCAAAACCGGAAATCAGGCAACAAACCAAATCAGGCCGATATTTTTTCAATCCTTTATATTCAATGTTCAGCTTTTTGAGGCGCTCCGGACGAAAATTACAGAGCAAGACCTGAGCTTCTGAGACATAGTTAAAAAAAGATTGTCGTTGCTCAGGATCATTAAGGTCCAGAAAAACAGTTTCCTTGCCTTCGTTCAGGTTTCTGCCCAGGTCTGTCCCCTGGAAATATTCCTGCCCGGCTGGCTCCACCACCCTGACCACCCGGGCTCCTAAGTCAGCCAGAATCCTGCCCGCATAACGCCCCGGCAGGACTGCCGCCAGTTCAAGCACCGTAACCCCGTCAAGCATATTTTCCCCTCCCACCCTTGATTGTGAAAAATTGCGCATTCCAAAAACTGATTCCTTTTTCATTTTGCTCCAATATCAATTATAGAACTGTTAACCAATAATTCCAAGGGGTTTTATGAAAAAAGCGGAGCATCCCTAGCCCCGCTTCTGTTTCAGAGTATCCAGCATTACAGCGCCCATGATAATAAAACCTTTAATAATATACTGATAGTTTGCTTCCACATTGAGAATGACCAGAACGTTATTGAGCAAGCCAATAATGAACGCTCCAATTACGGAGCCACCAACTGCCCCAGCCCCCCCGGCCAGACTAGTACCACCGATAACTACAGAGGCGATGGCATCCAGTTCCGCCATATTTCCGGCGGTCGGAACCCCGGCTGCCATGCGACTGGCCAGGACCAGGCCAGCCAGAGCTGCCAACCCCCCCATAATGACATAATCCCAGATCAGTAGTTTATCCACGTTTATCCCGGAAAGGCGGGTAGCCTGAACATTACCTCCATAAGCATAAAGATAACGGCCAAAGGTAGTTCTTTTCAGGACAAAGATCCCCAGAGCGGCCACAATGGCGAAAATAATAACCGGTAAAGGCAGGCCGCGGCTATTTAAAAGTACCCAGATGACAAATAAAGTGACCAATGCAGTAGCTATGCCATCCAGCCAATGTTTGTTCCTGATATTTCTAAACAGGATTAAACCACCAATAATGGCAGTTAAGACAACGGCTACCAGAGAAGGCAGCTGCCAGGTCGCCAGCATAGCAAAGGTATTGTTGACAGGAGCGATGGCACTACCTTTGGAGATAACCAGAGCCAGACCCCTGGCAATGGTCATACTGCCCAGCGTTACGATAAACGGAGGGAGTTTGAATTTGGTGATGAAAAAGCCATTCCAGAGACCAATCCCCAGACCCAGAGCCAGGGAAATTAATACAGAGGACCAGGTAGAAAAGTGGTAGGTTAACTGCAATTTGGCTACAACTACCCCGATAAGGGCCATAACCGACCCTACTCCCAGATCGATACCGCCAGTAAGAATGATCAGGGTCATACCCACAGCCAGTATGCCATTGACAACTACCTGTACCGCCAGATTCATAATATTTTCTGGCCGGGCAAAAGCACCATCAGTAATTACTGTTGAAATAATTCCCATTGCCAGTAGAACCAGCAAGATCGTGTATTTATGCAGATTCTTTTTCATTGCGTCTTCCTCCTGTTGCCAAGGCCATGATTTTTTCCTGAGTCACTTCTTCTTTTTCCAGAATGCCCGCCAGACTGCCATCAGCCATAACCGCTACCCGGTCACTCATACCAATGATTTCTGGCAATTCGGAAGAGATCATGATTATGCCTACTCCATTGGCAGCCAGACGGTTGATGATCTGATAGATCTCAGCCTTTGCCCCTACATCCACACCCCGGGTGGGTTCGTCCAAAATCAATATGCGGGGCTGGGTGGCCAGCATTTTGGCCAGTACCACTTTTTGTTGATTACCACCGCTAAGGTTGGCCACAGCCAGATCTTCACCAGCCGTTTTAATGCGCAATTCCTGAATGTAATTTTTGATTACAGTCCTTTCTCTTTCCTGGTTGATTATGCCCAGGGCGTTGCTCAACTGTTCTAAACAGGATAGAGTCAAATTTTCACCTACTGACATACCCAGGACCAGGCCGCTGACTTTTCTGTCCTCTGTCACCAGGGCTATCCCGTTATCCAGCGCTTGCCGTGGATTTTGAATGGTAAGTTTTTTACCATTGAGACGGATTTCTCCGGTCAATCTCTTCCCGTAAATTCCAAACAGGGCCAGGGCCAATTCTGTCCGACCAGAGCCCATCAAACCAGCTATACCAAGTACTTCCCCTTTTCTCACTTGCAGGGACAAAGTTTCTAATACCCCCGGCACCGTCAGGCTTTCGATTTCCAGAATCACTTCACCGGGTTTATTCTCCCGGCGTGGGTACAAATCAGTAAGGTCGCGACCAACCATCAAGCTGATAATTTTATCCCGACTCAGATCTGCTTTCATGCCTCCCCCTACTGATTCCCCGTCCCGTAAAACCTCCACCCGGTCTGCTATCACATCAATTTCATCCATCTTATGGGAAATATAGATAATCGCTTTATCCTGGCTTTTCAGCAGACGGATCAGGTTGAACAATTGCTCAACTTCACTATCAGTCAAGGCAGAAGTAGGTTCATCCATAATAATGATTTCGGCAGAAAAACTTAAGGCTTTGGCAATTTCAATCAGCTGTTGCTGGCCAATACTAAGGTTACCCACCAGTTCCTCCGGCTCCAGGGTTATCCCTACCCGTTCCAGCAGTTCCACAGTCAGTTGACGCATCTGTTGCCAGTCAATTAAGCCTGGTGCTGTTTTGGGCTCCCGTCCCAGAAAAATATTTTCCATAACACTTAAACCGGGGATAAGATTCAGTTCCTGATGGATAATGGAAACCCCGGCTTTAACTGCATCTCTGGTGCTGTTAAACTGGCAAATCTGGCCATTGATGACCAGCTCACCACTATAGCTACCATAAGGATAAACACCGCTGAGAATTTTCATTAAGGTGGATTTACCTGCCCCATTTTCCCCCATCAAAGCCAGTACTTCGCCCCGATAGGCAGTTAAATTAACTCCTTTCAGAACTTTCACTTTACCAAAACTTTTTTCGATCTGGCGCATTTCCAGGATTTTCTTCATTTTCTCACCACCTATTTTTCTCAAAAAAGACACCGCGGAAAGAAAGGCAGGCAGCCGGATTTTCTATCCGCGGTTCTTGGCCTTACAGATTGGGCCAGCGATATTTCATAGTATCGACATTATCCTTTTTAATAAGCTCAACAGGAGTCAGTTTCACAGGCACTTCAAAGTCACCGTTCTTAATTGTGGTATCACTGGCAGGAGTTTTCTTCTGAGCCAGTTCTACAGCAGCCAGGAAGGAGGCCTTCCCTAATTCATAGGGCTTTTTGTCCACATCAGCGGACAGCTCCCCGGCTTTAATCGCTTTACATGCGTCTTCATCAGCATCAGAACCGATAGTTACCACCTTGCCAGCCAGTCCTTTATTCTTCAAGGCCTGAACTGCACCCATAGCCATACCGGAGTTATTGGCCAGAATGCCTTGAATATTGTTATTGTACTGGGTCAGAGCAGTTTCTACAGTATTCATGGCCAGGTCCCGGGCCCAGCCTTTGTGAGCCTGATCCACTACGACTTTGATGTCGGGATACTTGGCCAGTACTTCCTTGTTACCGGCAGTAATGTCCCGGGCCACGCCATTGCCAGCTTCCCCTTCCAGGATGATAACATTCCCTTTACCACCCAGCTGTTCGGCCAGATACTGAGCCTGAATCCGACCAACCTGCCTGGAGTCAGCAGTTACATACAGGGCCACTTTGGCATTTTCCGGGAGACGGTCCATAGCCACTACAGGTACCCCGGCAGCCTCAGCCTTGGCTACCAGAGAAGCAGCAGCGCCAGTGTTAACAGCATGCAAAATCAAAACATCGATTCCCTGCGACAGCAAACTTTCGACATCAGATAATTGCTTTTCTTCCTTGTTATCTGCAGAAGTCCAGATGATTTCCGCATTGTTAGCAGCAGCATTGTCTTCCATGGCCTTTTTCATAAAGGTATAAACAGCTTCCTGCATGGTAGCGACAGAAACACCGATTTTAATTTTCTTCTTTTCTGGCTGGTTGTCCCCGCTGTTTCCAGCATTATTGGTATTACCACAACCGGCCAGGGCGCTGAAACCAATTAATAGTGCCAGCAGTAGAGCGATTCGCTTCATGAATTTGGACATCCAGGACCCTCCTTTTTTCTTCTGCTTGTTGTTGCCTGCCAGCCTAATATTAAGCAAGGAGCGTGCCAAAACAGAAAAAAGCCTGTCCCAGCGGCTTTTTTGTTCAGGGACAGGCTTTTTAACACACTTCATTTTAGTGTGTCAGACTGTTCAGCCTCAGTGTGTAATACTTTTGTTTCCCACAAGCGAAAAAACGGCCAATAAATCAATGCTGCCAGTAACAAATCCACTGCTTGTAACACAGTACCGCTAATATGCCCATTGCTCAAATACCCGCTGAATAAGACCGGTACAGTGAAAGGCAATTGATACAAAGGCCTGGCTACCCAGCCCCAGGCCATGGCCCAGTAATTCACAGTTACAATCATCGCTGGGGCCAGGATAAAAGGAATAATCATTACCGGGTTTAATGCCAACGGCACCCCAAAAGTTATCGGCTCATTGATATTGAACAGGGCCGGTAATAAGGCAACCCGTCCTACCTGACGTAAGGTCTTGCTTTTGCTTTTCAGCAAATATATTACCAGAGGCATCGTCGCCCCTGAACCACCCAGGTGGGCAAAAATATGATAAAAAGGCTCAGTTACAATATGTGGCAATACAGTGCCTGGCTGTGCCAGAGACCAGCTAAAATTCTCACTGAGATTGGCTGCCCAGAGGGGATAGGCAATGGCCGAAACCAGGTTCATACCGTGCAGGCCAACACTCCAGAGCAACATCATCACCAGAATCTGCAGTAAAGCAGACCAGTAAGTATCTGAGGCCCTAACCAGAGGGGTAATCAACTGACGCACAGCCGCTGACCAGGTTAAATCAGCCTGTCCTAATCCAACAGCCAGCAGCAACCTGCTTAACCAGATCAGGGTTAAAACAAATCCAGCCGGCAACAAAATGGCCAGGGTGCGGGCTATCCCGGCCGGAACCCCTTTGGGCAAACGCAGTAACCAGCCTTTTTGCTGAAACCAGCGAAATATTTCCACAGTCAAAATGGCACAGAGCACTGCAAACAGTAAACCCTGCGGACCAAGTTCAGTGAGCCAGTTCTCTACGGTAGCAACCACTGGCCGAGCTGGAAAACTGCCTGCCACAAAAACCGCTGTCGCTGTCAGGGCAATCCTCTCTCGGTCCAGACGATAATAGGCTGCTAAAGCGTTGGCCGTCCCCCAGGCAATCCAGAGACTGAGCAGACCGAACGTGGCATTGAAAATAACCAGTAGAGTAGTATTGAGCTGAAACCACTGCCGCGGCAGCCAGGCCGCCGGCAGGGGAGGATTGGCCAGCAGGAGAAAGAAAGAGCCCAGTAAAATCATGGGTAAACCGTAACCAATAAAAGCATCACGCACAGCCTGTAAATAGCGATTTTCCGCCAGTTTCACGGCAAAGGGCAGAAATTTTAGTTCCAGCCAGTTAACCATAGCCTATTCCTCGCTCTTCTGCTGCTGGATTAAGGATAAAGCCAAATCCAGGGCCGCTTTACCATCAGCCATAGCATAAGCTAGCGGGGGTATGACGGCCAGGGGCTTTCCCTTATCTGCCCAGGTTTTTTGCAGATAACCTACCTGTGGACCCAGCAGGATAACATCCGTCCTCTCCCAGTAGTCATGGATTTCATTACTGCCGATATAGTCGATTTTAGCAGTAAGTTTGC
Source organism: Carboxydocella sporoproducens DSM 16521 (assembly GCF_900167165.1). Taxonomy (NCBI): domain Bacteria; kingdom Bacillati; phylum Bacillota; class Clostridia; order Eubacteriales; family Clostridiales Family XVI. Incertae Sedis; genus Carboxydocella; species Carboxydocella thermautotrophica. The sequence goes on from NZ_FUXM01000005.1 coordinate 44,890, forward strand.
GCAGTTCAGCCTCAGTCTGCATGGCTTCCACCAGTAAGCTGGTTGACATACCAAAACTGCATACCAGTAAGATACGGACTGGTTTCATTTATTTTTCCTCCTTCTGCCGCAGGGCCTGTTCCAGCAAATGCAGCAAATTGGCTTTTTCCCTGGCCGTCAGCTTAACATCAAATTCAGCCAGTACCGGCTGAAACAACTGCAGAAACGGATGTTCCATCTGACTTCCCGAAACCTCGTCTTCTTGCAGGTTCAATCTGTTCTGGATTTTCCTTTCCAGCATGCAAACAATGTGCATTATCAAACCTACCCAGTTACCATCAGGTAACTGCCGCCCCATCTCCCGCTCATAGCGAGACAGGCAGTCAATGACCAGAGGTAAGGCCCGTAAGGGGTTAATAAAGCGTAAGTGCTTGGCCAGAGTCTCTTCCATTTTAGCCAGCAATTGCTGACGATCCTGAGAGTCTGCCTCCAGCCAGTTTAACTGCTCTCCGCCGTTGATTAACCAGCGCAACTGACTTAAACCTGCTGCTGTAAGAATGCGATCAATGGAAATAAAGGGCACCTGCAGTTCTGGCAGGGGAAAACTGCCTACCACAGCCAGAATCTGTTTACCCGCAGGAACCTGCAGGTTATGAGGTCCTACCGGTAGCAAGTTGATATTTCTTTCCGCCAGTTCAGGCAACTTTTCTTCCAGTAAAGCCTTGATTTTAAGAGCACTGCCTTCACCAGTAGAACAGGTTACCAGAATCACCCCTTCCAATCTCTTATGTCCACTACCGGAAACAACAATTTTATTTGTCTGTCTCCCAGGCTGTTCTCTTTTGCGCAATCTGGCTGCCAGAGTGCGGGCAGTAAGCTTTTCCTTTTGTACCAGACGCAAAGCCTGCATGACCAGCATCGTATTTACTCCCTCTACTACTTCAGTAACTATACCGGTCCGCTCACTGATAATCTCTCCAAAAGCCAGAAAGGATCCCATATCTACCAGGAGTACCACTCCCAGGCCCTGGTCTGCTTTACGCACCAGTTCTGTCGCCTGTTCCAGGGCCTCTTCCGGACTCATGGTTAAAGGCATATCCAGGGTCAGAATTTCCTGAAATCCCAGCAATTCCGCTGCAACCTCTGCCATGCTGCTGGCTGTAGCCCGGCCATGACAGAGTACCACAATTCCAGGTTGCCCGCTCTGATTTTTTTCCTCCTGTTTACGTTCCGAAGCTAAAAATAGCGCCACCAGAGCGGCTTCTTCGTCTGGAAATTTTAATCCCATTTCCTGTTCCAGGGCAGCAATAATCTGTTCCGCTGCCTTCAACTCATCTGGATACTCTTCCACCCAGGTACCAATAGGTGTCCTGGGCATGGATTTGCCATTCTTTATATGTTCTATGGTTGTAGTCAAATGCATGGCTATTCCATAATAAACCCGGGCTGGCAAGGTGCGTCCTAAGGCCAGTTCCGCTTCGGCAACCAGAAAGGATATTTTTTCAAGATACTGGGATGGGATAATCTGATCAATCTTTTCCGGCAAACCGGCCAGTAAGCGCTGAAAATATCTTTCGATATCATTATACAGGATCTGTTGAATTTCCTGTTCTGACAGTTTACGGGCAGCCAGGCTTTTTACCCTTTTACTGATCAACTGGTAAAAATCCGGTTCCTGAATTGGTTCAGCCGGCAATACTCGGCCCTTTTGCCTGGACTCAGGCTCAAAAATCCAGGCAGGCTGGGCCAGTAACAAACTGCGCAGTTGTCTTCCCTGCTCACTTTTTTCCGCTAAACTTTGTCGTACAGTCACCGGCAAATCACCAATCTCCACTTTAACCCGCTCTTCCCCATCTGTGACGAAATGCAAAAAAGCCTTGGCACAGGCCAGCTGAATGTCGCTTTTTAATTGTCCGATATTTCCCCGGGGTTCATATAAAGCAAGGGCCATAACGGCTTCCTCGGTAATTTCCAGGGTCTGTCGCATCCTTCGGGCCTCGTCCTCAAGAAAGCTGCGAATCAGTGATAATCTTTCTTCCCTGGTTCTTTCCCCCAGTGGTGGCAACTCAATCAACATAGGAATCCGGCGGCAAAAAGTGGACAGTAGCTGGGACTGGGGATTTTCAGTGGTAGCCCCTAATAATAAAACCCTGGCTTCCCTGTACTCCCCCGTTTCCCCCAGCGGCCGATAGCGTCCCTTGTCCAGCAGATAGAACAGCATTTCCTGCCCTTCTGCCGGCAAGCGATGGATTTCATCAAGGAACAGAATCCCGCCGTGAGCTTTGGCTACCAGTCCTTCCTGATCCCTCTCCGCCCCGGTGTAGGCTCCTTTCTTCACCCCAAAAAGTACCCCCAGCAGTAGCTGAGGATTATGGGCATAATCAGCGCAATTAAAGGAAACAAAAGGCGCGGTGGGTGGTAATACTCCTTTTTCCAGGGCGAACCGGTACATTGTCTCAGCAAACTGGGTTTTACCCACCCCGGTAGGCCCAATCAGAAGACAGTGTAGCCCCTGCGGGGGATACAAAATGGCAGCTTTAGCCTGCAAGACAGCCTGTTCCAGGCTCTGTTCCGCTCCGATCAATCTCTGGAAAGCATCGGTTGCACCCATCCTATTCTTTTGCTGTTCTGAAGCTGCCAGATAAAAATACCTGACTGGTCTGCCACTGCTTTTACCCAGTATGCCTTTTCTTACCGCCTCATTTAATTCCCGGCTGACATTGGCCCGCTCTAAACCCAGTGCTCCAGCAATTTCACCTGCACTTAGGCCCTGAGGAAATTGGCCAATCATCTCTTTCAGGTAATTCAAGATTAATTCCTGGCGTTTCATACTCCACACCTTTTCCTTTTTACTCTTAAAAATATTATAAGGGTTTTGCTGATTGACCACAACAAAACCCTTTTAAACCCAGTATTTATCTTATTTAATTCCTGTGGCTTTTTGCCAGATGGCACCAAAATGCTGATTTAAGGTAGCTGCCTCTACTTCCCTCGCAGCCACCAAATCCACAATTTTTACTGGTTGACCTTCAAACATTATGATTAGTTTACCAATTTTCTGCCCCTTCTTAATCGGAGCCTGAACTCGAGCAGGAATTTCTACCTTATAGGTTACTTTTTTCTCCTGGCCTTTTTCCACCACCATTACTACCGGTTCCTGGCTTACAGCTTTTACCTGTTTGACCTGGCCTTTACTTACCGGGATAACACCCTGAACCTGCCCAGCCTGACTGATATTAACGGCCTTATATCGGGCAAACCCATAATTATACAGCTTGATAGATTCCCGGAAATGGCTGCGAGGCTCGGGGGTTGCCATCACCACTGCAATCAGGCGCAAGCCATCCCGCTGGGCCGAAGAAGCCAGGCAGTATTTGGCTTCAGTGGTCCAGCCCGTTTTGCCTGTATCAGCACCATTATACCACCAGAGCAGCTTATTGGTATTATATAACTTAAATTCACCACCCCGGAGGTCATATTCCTTAATAGAGGTCAATTCCCGGAAGAGGGGATGTTTCATCCCTTCCCGGAGGATCATAGCCAGGTCATAAGCAGAAGCGACATGACCTTCAGCAGGCAAACCATAAGCATTGACAAACTTACTGTCCTTCAGACCCAGATCCTTAAGCTTCTGGTTCATCATTTCCACAAAAGCCTCATGGGAACCGGCAACATGCTCCGCCACTGCTACACAGGCATCATTGGCAGAACCAACAGCTATCGAAATCAGCAGGTCTTTTAGTGTCATTTCTTCCCCGGGTTCAAGATAGATCTGGGATCCACCCATGCCGGCAGCATTTTCGCTTGCCTTAATCCGGTCTTCCAGTTTTACTTTGCCCTGTTCCACAGCCTCTACAGCCACCAGCAAAGTCATGATTTTAGTTACACTGGCCGGCGGCAAGGCCTGATGCATATTTTTTTCATAGAGAATCTGTCCACTATTAGCTTCCATCAAAACGGCTGATTGTGCTGTAGTCTCCAGTTGAACCACCGGCTGTGCAGGCTGCTGACCAGTTTTTATCTTTGCAGCACCGGCTGCAGCCGGAAAAAGCAGTGTAAATGCTGTTATCCAGATAATCATTTTCTTCCACATAAAAAGAACCCCCTTTGCCACATGCTTGTACAACATTATTATGTGGCAGAAAGGGGGAAATATACCTTAGATTTTAACGAATTCTGGCATTAGGTACATCATGACCAGTTAGTTCTTTATAGGATTTTTGCAGAAGCTGTACTGCATAAACAGGGTTGTGAATCCCATAAGATCCTTCATCCTCAATAAAGAAGATATTGAAAAGAGCATTATAGATTTCTTTTGCTGCAGGGTTAGTCCAGTAAGGTTTGGTTGTATCCACTACCCATTTGTTATTTTCAAACTTATGTGTTAAAGAGTCAGTATGCTTCATATCAGTGTAGATAATGATTTGACCACCGGTACTGACAGCATGGGCTTCAGGATAACCCAGTTTCTCATTAATAGCTTCTTCCAGCACAGCGATCAAACCTTTGATTTCATCCTGAATCCCTTCGATTTTCCTGTCCCCGTCATAATCGCCCAGAGCCTGACGGTTAATAGTATTCAGGCCCGGATGACAGGCAGTACAGGCATTAAGATTTGATTTAATCAATTTACCGCTGGCATCTCTGGCTGCAACCTTAAATGTGTGACCACCCAGACCAGGTACATTGCTTTTTGCCATATGGCAGGTGACACAGGCATTAGGTATAGCAGCATGCGGGGAAGATTGATATTTTTCACCTGTTACTTCTGCTCCACCAAAACCTAGCAGCAATTCACTCTGGGCAGCGGCGTGAGGTCCACGGATGGCTACCCCAGGTGCATTCAAGTCCCTGGGGAAAGATGGAGCCTTGCGATAATCATGGCAGACAAAACAGGCGGCCGCTTTACCGGCATTAACCATCATAAATGGTTTATCAGCACCGGGTTGTCCTGGAACTGCCACAGTTTGCAATCCCACCATACCAGTAATCCGCAGCCCCTTGTTGTCATGGCAGGCATCACAAGCTGCTACCGCTTTGGCATTGGGATAAGGACCATAAGGTTTCAAGGTGATGCTGGCATTACCATATACCGCTTCAAAAGTAGCTGGATTGCTTTTTACATCAGTAATATAGGCTTTAAATCCTTCAGTAGTGTGGCACTTGGCACAGTTATAAGTCCCACCCCGGTTATTGGGCCAAATTGATTTATCGGGCCCTTCCTCTACCAGCTGGCTGTGCTTGCTGCTTGCCCAGGCCTGATAGTTGAAAGCTACCGGATCAAAAGCTGGTTTGGGCGGCGGTGTCGGTTTGATTGGTTGCGGTTTAGCTGGTTGTGGTTTAGCTGCAGTTTGTTTTACTGGTTGTTTTTTGCTTGATTTTTTGGTTGATTTTTTAGTTGTAGAGGTTGTTTTAGTTACTGTTGTCCTGGTTGTTGTAGTCTTTGTACTTTGCAAGAAAGAGAAACTTCTTCCAGCGCTCAGGAATTTCTTACCTGTCTCGTTCAATTGTGGTATATTTGTTGTATGACAGGTAGTACAGCTTTTTGGCAAACTGCTGGGTACTTTGCTCAGATAGGCAGTACTGGCCCAACCTGTACCGCTGCCTACTGCAAACGCAACTAACAGAGCAAATCCCATTATGCCTGCCTTTCTGTTTTTGAACATTTCGCTCCCTCCTCTACTGTTTTGAATTTTTGTCAACCTTTCGACAAAATTACACCTCTTTACTTCACCTCCTCTAATTTACTTTATACGACATTTTTTTCACAATTCCTGCTTAAAAAAAACAGACCGGTAAAACCGGCCTGGTTCATTCCTGCATTTGCTTCAACAAATTGGCCATTTCAATAGCAGTAACCGCAGCCTCATACCCCTTGTTTCCAGCTTTGGTGCCTGCCCGTTCAATGGCCTGTTCAATGGTATCAGTGGTCAGGACACCGAAAATCACAGGTTTGCCGGTATCCAGTCCCACTTTGGCCACCCCTTTGGCCACTTCAGCCGCTACATAATCAAAATGGGGAGTAGAACCGCGAATAACCGCCCCCAGACAGATGACTGCATCATATTGGCCACAGGCCGCCAGTTTTTGGGCTACCAGGGGAATCTCAAATGCTCCCGGCACCCAGGCTACTGTTACTTCTTCTTCTTTACCGCCATGGCGTTTAATGGCATCTAAAGCCCCGCCCAGCAGTTTGTTGGTGATGAACTCATTAAAGCGGCCTACTACAATGGCAAATTTAAGGTCCTGGGCCAGCAATTTACCTTCCAATAACTGATATGCCATGTTCTTGCTCCTTTCAAAAATTATTTAGAAGGACAACATGTGCCCTAATTTGGACTTTTTAGTGCTAAGGTAGCGCTCATTATAGTCACAGGGCTCGATCTCAATGGGCACCCTTTCTACAATCTCCAGACCATAACCCTCCAGGCCTTTGATTTTCCGGGGGTTATTGGTCATCAGGCGGATTTGCTTTAAACCCAGATCAGCCAGAATCTGAGCCCCTATACCATAATCCCGCAAATCAGCCGGAAAACCCAGGGCCTCATTGGCCTCAACGGTATCTGCCCCCTGTTCCTGTAATTTATAGGCCAGGATTTTGTTTTTCAAGCCAATGCCCCGCCCTTCCTGGCGCATATAGAGCAGCACGCCGCGGCCTTCCCGCTCAATCATGCGCATAGCTGCTGCCAGCTGGTCGCCGCAATCGCAACGGGCAGAGCCAAATACATCTCCTGTCAGGCATTCGGAATGAACCCTTACCAGCACCGGGCCAGGTGCGGTCAGGTCTCCTTTATGAATAGCCAGATGGGTCTGGCCATCAATCAAACTTTCATAGGCAGTGGCCTGGAATTCCCCAAAGCGGTTGGGCAATCTGATGGTCTCCACTCGCTGAATCAGCTTTTCCGTTTTACGACGATACTGAATCAGGTCAGCGATGGTGATTATTTTCAAACCATGTTCCCGGGCAAATTCCAGCAGCTCCGGCACCCGGGCCATAGTCCCGTCTTCTTTCATAATCTCACATATTACCCCTGCGGGATAAAGACCGGCCAGTCGGGCCAGGTCCACAGCAGCCTCGGTATGGCCCGCCCGCCGCAACACGCCACCTTCCCGATAGCGCAAGGGGAAAATATGACCGGGTCGCCGCAAATCCGCCGGTTTAGTGGCTGGATCCAGCAGGGCCTGAATAGTGCGAGCCCGTTCATGGGCGGAAATCCCGGTAGTAGTATCCTTAAAATCCACCGAAACGGTAAAGGCCGTGCCATGGGGGTCAGTGTTATGGGTAACCATAGGGGGCAAATCCAGTTCATCCAGCCGCTTGCCTTCCATCGGAACACAAATCAATCCCTTGCCATAAGTAGCCATGAAGTTAATGGCTTCCGGGGTGGCCTTTTCCGCCGCCATCAGCAGATCTCCTTCATTTTCCCGGTCTTCATCATCCACTACTATTATCATTTTTCCTGCCCGAATGTCAGCAATAGCTTCTTCAATACTGTGAAACTGTTTTTCCATTTTCCTCATCCCTTTCCCCTTCTATTCCAGGAAACCGTGCTGCGCCAAAAATTCCATACTTAACTGAGACTGCCGTTTTTCAGATGTCGGTGGAAATTTTAACAGGCGTTCAATATATTTACCAATGATGTCCCCTTCCAAATTGACCCGGTCGCCTACCTTTTTGAAGCCTAGAGTGGTGCGTTTAACTGTTTCCGGAATCAGGGATACTTGAAAACCATTATCTATCAAACTGACAACAGTCAGACTAATGCCATCTACTGCAATGGAGCCTTTTTCAATAGTATAGCGCAAAACCCCTGCAGGTGCGCTGATAGTGGTTAAGAGAGCGATATCCACCCGCTCCTGAGCGATAATGGTGCCTACACCATCCACATGGCCACTGACCAGATGGCCACCCAGGCGGGTATTTAAAGTCAGGGCCCGCTCCAGGTTAACCCGGCTGCCTGGTCCCAGTTCCCCCAGATTAGTGCGGTCCAGAGTTTCAGCCATCACATCAGCCATAAACCAGTCAGGTCCCAGTTCCGTTACAGTCAGGCAAGTCCCATTGACTGCAATGGAATCTCCCAGTCGGGTCCCTTCCAGAACCGTACGGGCTGCAATTTTTATCCTGGCCGAGCGGGCTCCTCTGTTAAGAGCCCTTACCTCTCCCAGCTCCTCTACAATCCCTGTAAACAATCTTATTTCACCTCCCGGGCGGGATAGCCAATGTAAAGGAAATCCGGCCCGATTTGTCGCCATTCTCCATGCTGCATGGTAATGGCTGCTGCCATGCGCTCAATCCCCGCACCTTGCAAAGGAGTTGGAGCCATTAACCCACCTGCCAGTTTAGGAGCAATAAAGGCATAGACCTTTTGAATCAGCCCTGCCGCCAGCATGGACCAGGCCAATTCACCGCCACTTTCCAGGAGCAAATTTACCAGCCCCCGCCGGGCCAGCTCCTGCAGCAAAGCGGTTAAATCAACCCGCCCGGCCTGTTCGGGCAGCACCAGGACCTCTACCCCGTCAGCCTGCATTTGCTGCCTCCAGGTAACAGAACTCTGTTCTGTGGTTGCAATCAGGGTAGGAGCAGCTGAGATTTGCGCCAGCCGGACGACCTGGGCCCCCGGAGGTGTGCGTCCGTGGCTGTCCACCACAATTCTAACTGCATCCCTGCCGCCCTCCGGTAAGCGGGTAGTAAGGGCAGGATCATCGGCCAGCACCGTCCCGCTGCCTACCAGAATACCATCTACCTCATTCCTGAGCTGATGTACCAGCAAACGGGACTGTTCACTGCTAATCCAGCGACTGTCCCCGGTGCGGGTAGCGGTTTTACCATCCAGAGTCATCGCATACTTCCAGATCACGAAAGGCATTTTCCGGCTAATATAGTATAACCAGCCCTCATTAAGCTTCCGGGCCTCTTTCTCCAGCAGACCTACTTCCACCTGAATACCCGCTTCCCTTAACCGGGCCAATCCCCGCCCGGCTACCAGGGGATTGGGGTCAGTCATGGCCGCAACTACTCTCCTCACTCCTGCAGCAATCAGGGCATCAGCACAGGGAGGAGTACGGCCATAATGGGAGCAGGGTTCCAGGGTTACATAGACATCGGCCCCAGCCGCCCGTTCCCCTGCTTCCCGCAGGGCATGCACTTCTGCATGGGGTGTGCCGGCCTTCTGATGATAACCCTCTCCGATGATTTCCCCATCCTTGACAATCACACAGCCCACCAGCGGGTTAGGACTGGTACGACCTCTGGCTCTCCCTGCCAGTTCTAAAGCCAATCGCATATATTCTTCATCGCGCATCCTCATCACCACTTCGGCCCACAAATAAAAAACCCCGGAGCGCTCCCGGGGCAAAAGGGCAAACTAAATAGTCAGCCAGTGCAGTAACTACTGGCTGTTTTGCTCGCCCTCCTTCTCCCATCCAGACTGTCACTGTCGGCTCCGGACTTGCCTTCTGGCGCACCGGATCTGCCGACTGAGCCGGCTCGCGGGCTCGCAGCTTATGCTGCCTACCGCCGGTAAGGAATTTCACCTATCCCCGAAGGAGTTTACAATGATTATACCCTCTACAACAAAAGATTGTCAAGGGAATGGAGGAAATCCCTGGCTTTTTAAAGTCGCCAGTATTTTTTCTGGATCTGCCAGGCATCATCGATGCGCAAACGCTGGGTAGGCCGCACGGGAGCATAAGGAGGAGCCGCCGGGTCGGTGACAGCCACCGGTAACTCCCCCCAGACGGCCACTGTAGCAGCCACAGCGTGGCCAACTGTAGCCGGATCATAACCTCCCTCCAGCGCAGCCACCAGAGGCCAGGGCTTGATCATTTTCGCCAGCTGTCCAAATCCTTCACTGGTCAAGGCCAGACTGGAAAGGGGGTCAGCAAAATGGGCATCATATCCTGCCGCCACCAGCAGAAGCTGGGGCTGGAATTGCTCTAACACCGGCAAAATAATTTTATGCATGGCATAGTAGTAGCCCGTATCCCCTGTATCTTTCGGCAGAGGAATATTGATGTTAAAGCCTTTCCCCCGTTCGTCGCCTGTTTCTGTTGCCCAGCCAGTATAGGGATATAAGCCATCCTGGTGCAAAGAAATGTATAGCACTTCCGAATCAGAGTAAAAAAACGACTGTAAACCATTGCCATGATGAGCATCCCAGTCTAAAATGGCAATACGGTTTAGCCAATACTCCTGCCGGGCATAGTTGGCCCCTATGGCCAGGTTGTTAAGGACACAAAAGCCCCCTCCCCGCAAAGCGGCAGCATGGTGTCCCGGCGGCCGCACCAGAGCCAGCGCACGGTGATAGACACCCTTCATGACTGCATCGATCCCGTCCAGCACCGCACCCACTGCCCGCAGAGCAACATCATAAGTATCCCGGTCAACAACAGTATCTTCTGCCCAGACGCCTCCGCCAGCGGCACAGAATGCCTGCAATGCTTCCAGGTATTCATGGGGATGAGCCAGCAACACCTCACTCCGACTGGCCTGACGGGGCCGCCTGCGGGGTACTTTTTCCCACAATCCGTACTCCTTCAGCTCCCCGACAATAGCCTGCAAGCGGCTACCATGTTCCAGGGAATCGGTCTCGTGTTTCAGAAAAATCTCATCATAAAGCAAGAGTAGGGGTTCTGTCATTTTACCCGCACCTTTCCCGCAAACTGCGGATTGCTGTCGAGATGTCGGCAGCACCGAAAATATAGGACCCGGCCACCAGGATATCAGCTCCGGCTTTGACCACCAAGGGCGCAGTTTCCTGGTTAATGCCCCCGTCAACCTGAATGGTAAAATTCAGCTTTCTTTCGCGCCGCCAGGTATTAAGCCGTTCAATCTTTTCCACCATTTCCGGAATAAAACGCTGTCCGCCAAATCCCGGATTCACAGTCATCAGCAAGACCATGTCCAGATAAGGTAAAACATATTCAATCACTGTCAGAGGTGTAGCCGGATTCAAAGCGACAGCTGCCTTGATACCATGATTACGAATGGTTTGCAGGGTCCGATGTAAATGGGTACAGGCTTCCGCATGTACGGAAATAATATCGGCACCGGCCTTCACAAATTCTCCAATAAACTGGTCCGGGTTGGTGATCATCAGGTGAACATCGAAAGTCATCCGGCTTTTATCCCGCAAGGCCTGTACCACCAGCGGACCAATGGTAATGTTAGGGACAAAATGTCCATCCATGACATCGATATGCAGCATTTCCGCACCAGCAGCTTCTACCTGTGCCACGTGGGCCCAGAGGTTGGCAAAATTCGCTGACAATATGGATGGGGCGATCTGAACCAAGACTAGTACCTCCTCTCCTGTTCCAGCACTTCTTCCAGCAATTCCAGGTAATTATGGTAGCGCGTCTGGTCGATCAGCCCCTGCTCTACTGCCAGTCGCACTCCACAATCAGGTTCAGCCCGGTGCATGCAGCCGGGGAAACGGCATTGCATATAGGGCAAAAAATCGGGATAAAAATGGGCCAGTTCTTTACTATTAACATTATGAAGACTCAAAGAGCTAAAACCAGGCGTATCAGCCAGCCAGCCCTCCCCTACGGTCAGCAACTCCACATGCCTGGTAGTATGCCGCCCCCGTCCGATTTTATCACTAACTTCCCCGGTTTTCAGGGAAAGGCCTGGGGCCAGAGCATTGATCAGGCTGGATTTGCCCGCTCCAGATGGCCCGCAGATTACTGACACCCGGGTAGCCAGATGCTGTTTTAATTCCGGTAACCCCTGCCCGGTTACAGCACTGGTAATCAATGTCGTAAACCCGGCCGCCCGGTAGAGAGCAGTCAGCCGTTGTGCGCCCTCCGGATCCAAGTCCCCTTTATTAATTACCAGTAGGGGATGAATTCCTTCCGCACTGACCTGTACTAATAAGCGGTCGATCAATAAGCGGTTAGGGTCAGGGTTGGCGGCGGCAAAAACTAGCAAAGCCTGATCTACATTAGCGATAGGGGGCCTGATGAGAGCGTTACGGCGGGGCAAAATTTCCTCAATTACCCCCTGTTCCCGGTTTAAAGAGGTTATCTTTACCTCATCCCCTACCAGAGCCGTTTGTTGCAGTTTGCGGAATTTGCCCCGCAGACGGCATTCGTAGACAGTATCTCCAACGCGGACATAGTAATAGCCGCCTATCCCTTTCAGCACTATTCCTGTCTCCATAACCGTCCTCCTATGGGGTTAGTTCCTGTTCTTCTGATTTTTGTCCATCAATGAAAATCAAAGCTTTAGCTTTACCGTAGTATCTGATCGGCACCACCAGAGTGGAACCCCCGGTGCCACTGCCAATAAACTCCTGTCTGCCTTCCGGGCTCTTGTTATCCACTACTTTGATGGAGACCTGGTGGGGCTCACCTGCCCCGGGGATGTTTACCGAAATAGAAATTTGCTGAGGCTGAGGTCCAGGACCGGCGCTTACTTTCAGTTTGACACTGCTACCCTTTTCCGTTTCTGTCCCCGGCTGAGGCTCCTGACTGATAACTGTCCCAGGGAAAAAGTCCGTACTGGCTTCCTGAGTAATATTTTCCTCCGGTACTTTCAGGCCCATGGCTTCCAGGGCTGCCCTGGCAGCAGTAAGGCTTAACCCGGTAACATTGGGCATTTTCAGCAACACCGGTTTTTTACCCTTGCTGACCACCAGATTTACTGCAGTCTGGCGGGGGACTTGTTCACCAGCAGCCGGGTTCTGGGAAATAACTGTATCCTTTTCATATTCATCACTGTACTGGTAATCAATCGTCCCCAGAGCTAACCCTGCCTTTTCCAGGGCCAGACGAGCATCTTCCTTATCCTGGCCTGAAAGATCAGGCACATTCACCTTTTCCACTCCTACACTGACAATTACACCAATAGCCTGCCCTTCCCGCACTTCAGTCCCGGGCTTTTCCCGTTGACTGATTATCCGGTTCTCCGCAATGGTGTCACTATATTCCCGCCCCAGCACTTCCAGTTGCAAATGAGCTGGCTTTAAGCGCTGTTCTGCCTCTTCTACTGTCAAATTGGTCAAATCCGGCACTTCCACCGTTTTGGGTAAAAGCAGAAAATAGCCAGCTCCCCCGAGAATTAACAGGGTAACCAGAATAGCCAGCCAGGCCCAGAGTTTACGTTTATTTTTCTTTTCCCTGGCAGCCTGCTGCTTACCCAGAGCCTGTTTCAGTTCATCCCGGGGCAAAACCATGGTTGGATTTTCATCCAGCATCAGTTTTTTCGTCTGTTCACTAATTTGGCCTATGAGGACTGTCCTCAGGTCCTCCAGCATCTCCTCCGCACTGGCATAGCGGCGCGCCCGGTCTTTGGCCATTGCCCGCCGAACCACCATCTCCAGCTCCGGGCTAACGGCAGGATTCAGCTTGGATAGAGAGGGAGGCTGATCCCCCATATGTTTCATGGCTACTGCAATTGGCGATTCTCCCTCATATGGCAGCCGCCCGGCCAGCATTTCAAACAGCACGACCCCCACCGAGTAAAGGTCAGACTGAAAAGAGGCCGGTTCTCCTCGAGCCTGTTCAGGGGAAATATAATGGACTGAGCCTACAATCGTCCCGGTTTGGGTCACAGTAACATCGGTTGTGGAGCGGGCGATGCCGAAATCAGTGACTTTTACCCTTCCATCTTTGGCAATGAGGATATTACCTGACTTGATATCCCGATGCACAATCCCACTGGCATGGGCATGGACCAAAGCCGCACAGATCTGCCGGGCTATATCTACCGCTTCCACCGGTGCCAGCGGGCCCTTTTCCCGGATATATCTTTTCAAGGTGATGCCATCAATATATTCCATTACGATATAGTGGATAATTCCGTCCTGACCTACATCAAAGACATTGACAATATTGGGGTGAGACAAACGGGCCACCGCCTGGGCTTCCCGCCGAAAGCGTTCTACAAAATCAGCATCATCAGAATACTGCGGGCGCAGGATTTTAATGGTAACATCCCGCTGCAAATAGCGACAATGAGCCCGATATACTACTGCCATGCCGCCGCCACCTAACAGCTCCTCTACATGATAACGGCCTGCTATTACTCTGCCTATCAGTTCCATGGTCCTCACCTCGGTTTTACCAGCACCAGCGTGATGTTATCCTTGCCACCCCGCTCAAGTGCCTCCTCTATCAGCCTGTTTGCCAGGGTAGGTAAGTCACTGTTATCTTCCTGCCATGTTTGCAGCAATTCCAGCATTTCCTCATCTCTAACCTGACCGCTTAAACCATCGGTGCAAAAAAGATACAGGTCATCAGGTTCTATGGTTAGTTCCGTTAAATCCACCACTACGGCCGGATCCATCCCCAGAGCTCTAGTCAGGATATTACGCTGGGGATGTTTAAAAGCTTCCTCCAAACTGATTCCGCCATTCTGGTAAAGCTGATAGACCAGGGAATGGTCATGGGTTAATAACTTCAGTTCTCCTCGCCGCCAGCGGTATGCCCGGCTGTCACCCACATGAGCAATAACTAACAGGTTACTGTCCCCGGAGAAATAACCACAGGTCACGGTAGTACCCATGCCCAGGTTTTGATTTTCCAGCCGCCCGCGGTGATAAATTTCCTGGTTGGCTTTCTCCACTGCCTGGCGTAAAAGTCCCAGTATCCCAGGGCCTATTAATTGTTCCCGATTCCGGGCCAACTCCTGGATTATTATCTCCCCGGCCATCTGGCTGGCAATCTCCCCTGCAGCATGACCGCCCATCCCATCAGCTACCCCGAATAAATTGAGATCAGGAGCCAAAATAAAAGCATCCTGATTGTTTTTTCTGACCAGACCAACATGGGTACCTACCGCAAACTGCAATTTTCCCACCTCACACATACTCTCCCTAGAGATAAAACTCTGCTTCCCAGGGTCCTATCTTAATCCTGTCCCCCGGGGAAAGCAGTACTTCTGTTACCGGTCGCCCGTTAACCAGAGTACCATTGGCACTGTCCAGGTCCTGCAGAACCCAGCCTCTGTCAGTCGGCAGAATCCTGGCATGGAGTCTCGATACCGTTGGATGATTAATAGTAATGGTGCAGTCCTCTCTTCGGCCTATGTACACCGTTTGCCGGGGCAGGGCAAGGCGCATGCCAGTATCCTCCCCGGATAATATTACTAACGCCGCAGCTGCGGCTGAACTTATTTCCTGACACTGGGCCGGTAAAGCAAACACAATGGTGCCATCCTGACCACTCATCAACTCTTTTTTACGCCGCCATAGCCTTCTCCACCAGCTCATCCTTTCCCGCTCCTCTCAGCCATTACCCTGCGGCGCAATTGACCGCAGGCGGCATCAATTTCCTGGCCCAGTTCCCGCCGGACGGAAACCTCCAGCCCGTATGTTTCGACTATTCTACGAAAACGGGCAATTTCCTGCTGTTCAGGCCGCTCCCAGTCATATTCAGGAACTGGATTGATGGGTATTAAATTCACATGAGCCAGGCGACCCCGCAATAAACTGCCCAGTTGCCGCGCCAGTTCTTCACTATCATTTACTCCTTTGATCAGGGCATACTCATAGGTAATCCGGCGCCCGGTCTGCTCAGTGTAAAAATCACAGGCAGCCAGCAACTTTTGCAAGGGATATTTGCGGTTGATCGGCAAAAGGTAACTGCGCAGCTGATCATTGGGCGCATGAAGGGATATGGCCAGGGTAATGGCCAGTCCTTCCCGGGCCAGGTCATAGATGCGAGGTACCAGACCACTGGTAGAAACTGTCAGGTGACGCTGACCAATATTTAGACCCTGGCGGTCACTGACCAGACGCAAAAACTTTACTACCTCATCATAGTTATCCAGAGGTTCGCCAGTCCCCATCACCACTACCCGGCCTACTCTGGATCCGCTCAGTTTTTGCATAGCCAGCACTTGATCATAAATCTCCCAGGCCTCCAGATTGCGCACCAGACCGCCAAGAGTGGAAGCGCAAAGGCGACAGCCCATACGACAACCCACCTGACTGGAAACGCAGACACTGGTGCCGTAATTATACACCATCAACACCGTTTCCACCGCCTGCCCATCGGGTAGGGCAAAGAGGGCCTTAATGGTCCCATCCCTGGCCTGCTGGCTGGTAACCAGCTGCAGACTCTCGATTTTTGCCTTTTCCCGCAGCTGTTGCCTCATTTCTTTACTCAAATTGGTCATAGCCTCAAAATCCGTAACCCCTTTTTGCCAGATCCACTGGTAAATTTGCTGGGCCCGGAAGGCGGGCTGCCCCAGTTCAGCGGTTAGCCAGCAGGTAAGCTCAGGCAAAGAAAGGGTTTTTAGATTGATCATCGTTCCTATTTATCCTCCTTCCGCCAGCGGGCCAGGAAAAAGCCATCACTATTTTCCCGGTGAGGCAAGAGCTGTATTTCTCCGGCAGGCGCTCCCTCCCAGGGCAAAAGTTGAAACTCGGGAAAATTTTCCCCAAACCAGCGAGCAACCTCCTGATTTTCCTGGCGGTTGATGGTACAGGTACTATAAACCAGGATTCCTCCTGGTGCTACACAGGCCGCAGCGGCCTGTAGGATCCGTTTTTGAAGCTCCGGGAGACTCTTTAAATCTGCCGCAGCTTTTTGCCAGCGTATTTCTGGCCTGCGCCTGATTACCCCCAGTCCGGAACAAGGGGCATCTACCAGCACCCGGTCAAACCGGTTATGCCAGGCAGATGGCAAAGCGGTAGCGTCCTGCAATACCGTGTGGATGGATTTTATCCCCAGACGCAAACAATTGTCCTCAATCAGCTTCAACTTATGGGGATGAATATCACAGGCTACGATTTCCCCCTGGTCAGACATCAGCTGGGCTAGATGGGTGGTTTTGCCTCCCGGTGCAGCACAGGTATCCAGTACCTTCATACCCGGAAGGGGTGCTACCACATGGGCCACCTGCATGGATGCCTGGTCCTGTACCAGCCACCAGCCCTCCGCAAAACCCGGTATACGGGTGAGCAAGTCAAAGTCCGTCAGTTCTACCCCTTCTGGTGGCCAGGACAGTTCTTTTACTCCAGTACCCGCCGCCTGCAGGCGTTCCACCAGTTCTGCCCGGGTCAGGCGCAGGGTATTGGTCCGTAAAGTCAAGGGGGGGATGTTATTTCCGGCAGCCAGCAGTTTTTCTGTGTCTTCTTCCCCCAGTTCCTTTAGCCACAATTGTACCAGCCAGCGAGGATAGCTGTAAAAAACACTGAGGTAGCCCACTAGATCCTGATTCCGATCTGGCCAGCTCCAGTTACCTTGGTTGCGCAACAGATTGCGCAATACCCCATTAACCAGGCCGGCAAGCCCGGTAAATTTGTTCTTTTTGGCAAGTTCCACACTGGTATGTACTGCTGCCGGGCCTGGTATCCTTTCACTTTTTACAATCTGGTAAGCACCTACCAGCAGGATAGCCTGCAATCTGTGGGGCATCTTTTCCAGGGGCTTACTTAAAAACTGATTTAATAGCCAGGCCAATGCTAAATAGTATTTTACAGTACCATAAACCAGTTCAGTTACCAGCTTGCGTTCCCTGCTATCCAGGGCACTGGCGGCTTTATTCAGAGTCAGGTTGGAATAGGCCTGTTGCCATAATACCTGTTCCACTATTTCTACTGCTATTTGACGTGGTTCTTTCAAAGTTATTCCACCAACTTTATTCCAGTTTAGTTCCAGCCTGCAGTTTGCGCCCCCTCAGGAAGTCTGCCCCGGTCATGGCCCTGCTTCCTGCTGGCTGCAACTGGGTCAGCACCAGGTGCCCATCTCCGGCTGCCACCACTGGTCCTTCTGCGCGCAATTCCACTACAGTTCCCGGATCAGCCAGCGGTGTGCCAGGTTCAAACCTGGCCTGCCAGATTTTCAGGGGATTCCCTTCCCAGAGGGTATAGGCCCCCGGCCAGGGGTTTAAGCCCCGGATCAGGTTGACAATCTGCTGGCCGCCAGCCCCCCAGTTAATCCGCTCTGTTTCCCGATTCAGCATTGGCGCATAGGTGGCCCGACTATGGTCCTGGGGTTCCCGGGGCGCCTGGCCCTGCTCGATTTGGGTCAGGGTTTGCACCAGCAACTCTGCCCCCAGAGTGGCCAGCCGGTCATGCAAAGTTCCAAAGGTATCCGTATCCGTAATGGGCACTTTGGCTTTCAGAATCATATCCCCGGCATCCAGTTCCCTGCTCATGTACATGGTTGTAATACCGGTTTCCTGTTCACCATTAATGATTGCCCATTGGATAGGGGCAGCTCCCCGGTAGCGAGGCAGCAAAGAAGCATGGACATTGATACAACCCAGGGGCGGCAATTGCAGGATCTTTTCCGGCAATATCTGACCATAAGCTACTACCACAATGGCATCTGGCCGTAATTCTTCCAGCTCTGCCAGAAAGTTTTCATCTTTAACTTTCAAGGGCTGAAAAACCGGCCAGCCCCGGCTTAGAGCCGCTTCTTTAACAGGGGAGAAAGAAACTTTCTGTCCCCGCCCCCGCGGTCGGTCCGGCTGGGTTACTACACCTACCACCTGCCAGCCGGGCTGGTCCAATGCCAGCAAGCTGGGCACAGCAAAATCAGGGGTTCCCATAAAGACAATCCGCATGCTGTATCCCTCCTATTTGCTGGGGCGCAGATTTTCTGCTTTATCTACATATAAGATACCATCAAGATGGTCAATTTCATGCTGGAAGGCGCGGGCCAGCAAGCCTTCGGCCTCATATTCCACCAGTTCCCCCTGGCGGTTTAGACCGCGGACCTTAACTCTAGCCCATCTCTCCACATCCCCCTGTTTGCCGGGAACAGAAAGACAACCTTCCACCGCCACTTCCTTGCCTTCACAATGGATAATCTCTGGATTGATCAGTTCAATCAGTCCCTCACCCACATCAACTACTATCACCCGTTTGCTGATGCCAATCTGGGGAGCAGCCAGCCCTACCCCTTCCGCATCATACATAGTATCAGCCATGTTTTCCAGGAGCTTGATGATATTGGGGGTAATCTCTTTTACCGGTTTGGCAACTTGACGCAGAACAGGATCGCCAATCTCCACTATTTTAAATACTGCCATTAATTATCTCCCTCACTTTATAGCAAACTGACTGGTTCAATATCCAGAACCAGACGCACTTCCCCACTGCGTTGCTTGCTCCATTTCTGTAACACTTCCCGGCCCAGGCTGCGTAATCCCTCCAGCTCCGGGCCCTTGATGGCCAGATGCCAGCGATACTGGCCCCGCAAGCGGGACAGAGGCGCCGGGGCGGGCCCCAGCAGGGACTGATCCGCTTGCAATCCCGGTTGCAGCCAGTCACAGATCAGCTGACTGCCCCTGATTACTTCCTCTTCCCTGGGCCCGCTAAGCAGTAGACGGACCAGGTAGCTGAAAGGGGGATTGCCCAGCATTTCCCTCAGCTCCAGCTCCTCCCGGTAAAAACCCGGATAATCATGTTCTACTGCCCGTAAAATGCTGTAATGTTCCGGCGAATAGGTCTGAATAATCACCCTCCCCGGCAGGACATCCCGGCCAGCCCGACCGCCCACCTGAGTCAGGAGCTGAAAAGTCCTTTCCCCTGAACGGAAATCGGGAACATTCAGGGAAGTATCGGCAGAAATCACACCGACCAGAGTTACTTTAGGAAAATCCAGGCCCTTGGCAATCATCTGGGTGCCGATTAGAACCTGAATTTTTTCTTCCAGCATATTCTGAATGATAGTTTCATGGGCTCCCCGACGACTGGTAGTATCCACATCCATCCGCTGCCAGCTCACACCTGGAAACTCCCGGGCAAATTCCTCTGCCACCCGCTGGGTACCTGCCCCAAAATAACGGATATACCTGGAATTACACCGGGGACAAAGGGCCGGGGAAGGTTCTCTGTGTTCACAATAATGACAGCGTACCGTCTGGTCCGAACTATGATAGGTCAAAGTCACATCACAGGCAGGACAGCGCAGCACATACCCGCAGCTGCGGCAGGATACAAAAGTACTGTAGCCCCGGCGATTCAAAAACAGAATCGCCTGTTCCCCCCGCTGCAGAGTATGTCGGAGAGCTTCCTGCAGTTCCCGGGAAAAAATGCTGCGATTGCCCTCTGCCAGTTCCTGTCGCATATCCACCACAGTCACCGGCGGCAGAGGCCGATCATCGATTCTTTCCGCCAGGGTCAAGAGGGTGAATTCCCCCTGCTGGGCGCGGTAAAAGGTCTCAACTGCCGGAGTGGCACTGCCCAGCACCAGGGTAGCCCCTGTTCGTCTGGCCCGTTCCTGGGCCACCTCCCGGGCATGATAACGGGGGGTAACATCCTGTTTGTAACTGGTTTCATGCTCCTCGTCGATTATGATTAGCCCCAGTTTTTGCAGAGGAGCGAAGATAGCAGAGCGGGCCCCGACTACTACTTTAATTTTGCCTTCTTTAATTCTTTGCCACTCCAGATGCCGTTCCCGCAAAGACAGGCGGCTGTGAAAAACAGCTACATCTGCTCCAAATCGTTCCTTAAAACGGGCTGAAATTTGCGGGGTCAGGGAAATTTCCGGGACCAGACAAATCGCTGTCTGGCCTCTTTCAAGACAGCTAGCAATGGCACGCAGGTAGATCTCGGTTTTGCCACTGCCTGTCACTCCGAAAAGCAGGAATTTTTTCCTTCTGCCCTTTACTATGCTCTCTTCTATAGTCTGAAAAGCGGCCTGCTGGGCCGGAGTTAACCGGGGCCAGACTACCTTGCGTTCTGGTTGCTCTGCTTGAAGTGAAATAGCTTTTTGACAGAGGAGCCCCTTGTCCAGCAAGCCTCTAATTACGCTCTCGGTTACTTCCGCCCGGGCCGCCAGCTCCTTTACCGTCAGGCCCGGTACAGCACAGGCGACCGTTAAGGCCTGCCGGCTTTTGCTGGCCCGGGGTGAAAGACTGAGCAAATGTACTGCCAGCTCCTCCGGCGGAAAGGCTGGATAAATACCGAGCTTGCCGGTCCCTTTCTCGCCCACCATTTTAAATTGTTCCACCTGAACCAGGCCGGCTGCCTGCAACTTTTTTAGCACCTGTTGTCCCTGGCTCCGGAACATCGCCCGCAGGGAAGGAGCATCAGCCTCGCCGCCCCGGGCAGCCAGCCACTCCAGCATTTCCAGTCCAGCCTCTTCTTCCTCATCATCCTGCTGATTTAAATAGGCCCAGCCCCTGGGAGTAAGGGCCACCAGAGTACCACCAGAGTTCTTTTTACCCGGCGGAACCAGGGTATGAATTGCTGTTACCAGCGGACAAACATAATAGTCTGCCAGCCAGCGGGCCAAACCCAGCAGCTCCTCATCTATAATAGGCTCCCGGTCTATTAGTCCTATTATGTCCCGTACCTGTACCGGTGGGCGCTGGTCGGTGATGGCTGTTACAAAAGCCTGTACCCGCCCCTGTCTGCCCAGCGGAACCTGCACGCGCATGCCAGGACGCACCTGGCCCTGGAGCTGGTCCGGGATCCTGTAGGTCAGGGGGCGGTCCAGTTCTTTTACAGGTCTATCTATATATACCTCGGCATAAACAGGATTTTTCCCCATTTTTCGCCCTCTCTCCGGACTCTCGTTTCCAGTTGTATTATATCATATCCGACCGATAAAGAAAAAACCAGGAGATTTCCTGGCTTGCTCATGACCGCTCGGATAGTCGCGGCCTTTTGTCCTCCTGGACTCTTTCCAAGCATTCATCTAAACTATTTTTGACTTCCTGCAACTGTTGATCCATGGAGCGCAGTAACCAGATAACGATAATGACCAGGATAAGTCCTGCTGCCCCCGCCAAAATCCATAGCATGTCTATCACCTTCCCCGGATATGCCCCCAACAAGTTATCACAAGCACTTATCTATCTATCAAATTTCCTTTTCGACATAAAGTGACAAAATCCTGCATTAAAACAGGGAAAGCAGCAAATCTTTTTTATCTGTTTTTTCCCAGGGCAAGTCCAAATCCAGGCGTCCAAAGTGACCATAAGCAGCCAGCTGCTTATAAATAGGCCGACGCAAATTTAATTCCTGAATAATTTTTGTAGGCCGGAAATCAAAGACTTTTTTAACAGCAGCAACTAGCTCTGCTTCTGCAACTCGCCCGGTACCAAAAGTATTTATATCTATAGCCACAGGCTCGGCTCTGCCAATAGCATAGGCTACTTGTACCTCACAACGCCGGGCCAGTCCTGCTGCGACAATATTTTTGGCCACATAGCGGGCATAATAGGCAGCGGAGCGATCCACCTTGGTCGGATCCTTGCCGGAGAAAGCTCCACCTCCGTGCCGGGCCATTCCCCCATAGGTGTCAACAATAATTTTTCTTCCCGTCAGGCCACAATCCCCCTGGGGCCCACCTACCACAAAGCGGCCGGTAGGATTGACTAGTATCCTGGTATCAGCCAGCAGATGGGGGGGAATCGCCGGACGAATAACCTGCTGGATAATATCCTCCCGGATGGTTTCCTGGGATATGGAGGGCTTGTGTTGAGCTGAAACCACTATGGTATCAATTCTAACTACTTCATCATTATCATATTCCACTGTTACCTGGGTCTTGCCATCCGGTCTGAGATAGGGTACCAGCCGCTCCTTGCGTACCAGGGCCAAACGCCGTGCTAGCCGGTGGGCGAGGGCAATGGGGGCAGGCAGCAGTTCCGGAGTCTCATCACAGGCATAACCGAACATCATCCCCTGATCCCCGGCCCCACCGGGATCAACCCCCAGGGCAATGTCCGGCGATTGTTCATCAATAGCTGTGAGAACAGCACAGGTATCCCCATCAAAACCAAACTTGGCCCTGGTATAGCCAATATCTTTAATGGTTTCCCGAACGATCTTTGGGATATCAACATAGCACTCGGTAGTGATTTCACCCATCACCAGGACTAGCCCGGTGGTCACCATGGTCTCACAGGCCACCCTGGCGTCCGGGTCCCGGGCTAGAATGCTATCCAGAATGGCATCAGAAATCTGGTCAGCCATTTTATCAGGATGTCCTTCGGTCACTGACTCGGAAGTAAATAACCTTTTTGCCATTCTCTATTCCTCCTCTCCCAGGAGCTGAACTATCTGGTCAAAAATCCGGGCTGCTACTTCCTGTTTACTTAATAAAGGCCAGGAAATGGTTGCGCCATCGGGAAAAATAAAAGTTACCTCATTGGTATCACTGCCAAAGCCACTGCCCGGGCGACTGACATCATTTGCAACTATAAAATCCGCCCCTTTTCGCCGTGCTTTTTCCGCTCCATTGGCCAGCAAATCATGGGTTTCAGCAGCAAAACCCACCAGCACCTGTCCCGGCCGTTTCCGGGCTCCCAGTATGGCCAGAATATCGGGGTTTTTCTGCAAATGCAGTACCCAGTCCCCGTCCCCCTTTTTCACTTTCTGCTCTGCTACCTGGACCGGACGAAAATCGGCTACTGCAGCGGCCTTGATAATTACATCCATCTCCGGGGCTCGACTTAATACGGCCTCAGCCATCTCTTCTGCCCGCTCCACCCGGATGAATTCCGCCAGTCCAGGAGGAGGAGCCAGCTCCACCGGTCCCGAAACCAGAACTACCTGGCCCCCCCGCCTGACCGCCTCTGTAGCCAGAGCGTAACCCATTTTGCCGGAACTGCGATTGGCGATAAAGCGAACGGGATCCAGCGGTTCCCTGGTGCCACCGGCGGTAATCAGGACTTTGCGCCCGGTCAGGTCTCTTTTGCCCTCCAGGTCCCAGCAAATTAAGGCTGCCGCCTCGAGGATGGTATTTACCGCTGCCATCCGGCCTTTACCTTCATAGCCACAGGCCAGGCGACCACTTTCCGGTTCAACAATTCGTACCCCAACTGCCTGCAGCTTTTCCAGATTAGCCTGAACCAGCGGATTTTCCCACATGTGGACATTCATGGCCGGTGCCAGCAAAATGGGGGCCCTGGTTGCCATCAGCACCGCTGTCAGCAGGTTATCAGCCAGGCCATGGGCCAGCTTGCCAATGGTATTGGCCGTAGCTGGTGCCACAATCACCAGCTGGGCCCAGTCCGCCCAGGCGATATGCTGCACTTCCCAGGCTTTTGGCTCAGCAAACATATCCAACCCAACCGGCTGCCGGGACAGGGTCTGCAAGGTCAGGGGTGTAATAAATTTTTGAGCTGAAGGGGTCATAATAACCCTGACTTCAGCTCCTGCTTTCACTAACTGGCTGACCAGGTCCGCCGCCTTATAGGCTGCGATCCCGCCAGTGATGCCGACAATTATTCTTTTCCCCTGCCACATTACTTGATCCCACTCTTGGTTCGTTCATATTGTAACCTATCGGCTGCAATTTCCTCCAGTGCTCTGGAAACAGGCTTGGTGCCAGCAGAGCTCTCCGGGTTGGTCAGCATACGGGCCCGTTTGGCTGCAGCTACCACCAGGGTGTAACGGCTATCCACCTTTTTCAGCAGAATATCCAGCGAAGGTTTATTCATGATTCTCCACCTCCAGTCGGTAAGGTCAAGCGTTGTACGCGGCATTTTTCCGCTATGATAATGGCTTCCAGTTTTTCTACAGCTTTTTCCACCAGATCATTGACAATACAGTAGTCATATTTTTTGACATAACTTAGTTCCGTCGCAGCACAGGCCAGGCGTTTCGAAATACTTTCCGCCGACTCCGTGCCCCGGCCGGTAATGCGTTTTTTCAGTTCTTCCATTGACGGAGGAAGGATAAAAATAAAAATAGCTTCAGGAAACTTCTCCCTGATCTGTAACGCTCCCTGAACATCGATTTCCAAAATCACATCTCTACCGGCGGCCAGATTATCCAGCACGGCCTGGCGTGGAGTTCCATAGTAGTTGCCGCTTTCGTAAACCATGGCCCATTCCAGCAGTTCTCCGGCAGCGATCATTTCTTCGAAACGTTCCCTGGTGACAAAATAATAATGAACCCCGTCTATCTCTCCCGGCCGCGGTTTACGGGTAGTAGCCGAAACCGAATACGCTACTTCAGGATGTCGTGCCATCAGGGCCCGGCAAACGGTGCCCTTTCCGGCACCGGATGGACCGGATATCACCAGTAACAAGCCCTGTCCGGTCATCCTATTGTTCCTCCGTCTCATCATCTTCAAGATCAGCTATGGCTGCCGGGGCCTCCTTGGCCATCAGCCGATGAGCTACCGTTTCCGGCTGTACTGCTGATAAAACGACATGATCACTGTCAGTAATGATCACCGCCCGGGTACGCCGGCCATAAGTGGCATCAATCAGCATGCCCCGATCCCGGGCTTCCTGGATAATCCGCTTGATGGGTGCTGATTCCGGACTGACAATCGCTACAATCCGATTGGCAGAGACAATGTTACCAAAACCGATATTCACCAGTTTAATCTCCACGCCAACAGCCTCCTTACTCCAGGTTTTGCACCTGTTCTCTGATTTTTTCGATCTCGGTTTTCAATTCAACTACCAGTTTGCTTATAGTTAAATCCCCTGCTTTGGATCCAATGGTATTGGCTTCTCTGTTCATTTCCTGCACAAGAAAATCCAGTTTGCGCCCTACCGGCTCCCGGGCCTTTAAACACAACCGGGCCTCCTGGTAATGGCTGAATAAGCGCACCAGCTCTTCATCAATTGCTGCCCGTTCTGCCAGCAAAGCGATTTCCATAGCCAATCTGGCTTCATCAACTGGTACTTCGCCCAGCAGTTGCTGCACCCGCTGTTGCAGGCGTTGACGGTATTCCTCTACCACCAGGTGAGCCCGTTCCTTGATGCGATTGGTTATGTGTTCACAATCACTGAACTTTCCTTCCAGATCCTGTACCAGCTTGGCCCCTTCCTGTTCCCGCATCCTGACCAGATTGGTCAGAGCTATATTTACAGCCTGGGCCAGATAAGGCCAGAACTGTTCCAGATCCGCTTCCTCCTGGTCCAGAGTGATTACATCCGGCCAGCGGGCAATCTGGGTCCAATCGAATTCCAGA
Organism: Carboxydocella sporoproducens DSM 16521; assembly: GCF_900167165.1. Taxonomy (NCBI): domain Bacteria; kingdom Bacillati; phylum Bacillota; class Clostridia; order Eubacteriales; family Clostridiales Family XVI. Incertae Sedis; genus Carboxydocella; species Carboxydocella thermautotrophica. The sequence goes on from NZ_FUXM01000005.1 coordinate 70,714, forward strand.
GGCTGCCCCAAAAGCCCAGCCAGCTCTCTCATTGCATTATAATACGCCAGGGCCAATCCTTTGTCAACTTTTACCCCTTTCGCCTCTTCCCCGGTATCTTCTATATTGATGAAGACATCGATCCGGCCCCGGGCCACTCCTGACTGGACCAGCGACCTGACTTTATCTTCGATCGCCGCCCAGCCCCTGGGATAGCGAACAACCACCTCACAGAATCTATGATTCACCGATTTCATTTCTACTGTAAATTTTTTGCCAGCTCCCAGTCCTTCCCCTCGGCCGTAGCCTGTCATGCTTTTGACCAAGCGCAGCACCGCCTTTTATACAATCTTAACCATAGTTTTGCCTACATAGTTCGACTTAAATCACTAAAATCCTTCACTGAATTAAGAAAAAAGTAGTGAGCACTCCCGCCGTTACTGCCAGCATCAGGTTTCCTCCCAGCCAGGCAGTGATGGCAGCGGCCAAAACCCCCAGAAATCCAGCAGCCGGTTGCTGGGGTATAGCCTGCCAGGCCCCCGGTGCCAGCAAGGCCCCAAGGGCAGCATATGGTAGATAGGATAAAAAACGTTGTAAAGATAGGGGCAACCTGATTCCAGTCAGGATGGTTAGCGGCAAGAGCCGGGGCAAATAAGTTACTGCTGCCATGCCTATAATCAACCAGAGGTAGTGGCTCGACATCTCTCTTCCTCCCTTCCTCTTTCCATTACCAGAGCAAAGGCTGCCGCTGCCACCATTGCGATAATCAAATTCCAGCCCCCCGGCAATCTGCCCAGATATGAAAGACCGGTATTGATTAGCCCCGCCAGGGCAGCTACCATCAGCAAGCGAGCAGATTTTTTCCCTTCCGGTACTAAAATGGCCGCAAACATGGCATAAAGACCAATAGCCAGACTGTTTTGCCAGGCCGGGGGCAAACCATCTCCCAGCAGATAGCCCGTTACCGTACCCAGTACCCAGGCCAGATAAGCCGTCCCTTCCAATCCCAGCAAAAAGGAAAAATTTAGCTTTCCCTCTCTAGTCATAGCCAGGGCAAAGGTTTCATCGGTGATACCAAAAGCCACCAGGGCCAGCCGCCAGAACCGGCGATCTTCCAATCGGGTAGAAAGGGCCGCACTCATCAAGAAATGGCGGAAATTCAACAGCAAGGTGGCCAGAATAATTTCTCCGGAAAAAACCCCGGCCTTAATCAGGTTAAGGGCCATAAACTGGCTGGCCCCGGCAAAAACCAGGAGGGAAAAAAGAGTTGCTTCCAGGCCGCTGACATTAATGGCTTTGGCCATGAGGCCAAAGGCCATCGCCACCGGAAAATAGCCCACCGCAATGGCCAGCCCCGCCTTACAACCGGCGCGCCAGGTCAGTAAGTTTGCCTTCATTCCTATCTCCCACTCTTTCTCTTTCTTTTTCTCCCTTCACCGCCTGCGGTACCGCTACCAGCATGCCAGCAGCTGATAAAGTAGCTGCCAGAAACATCACTCCTCTGTAACCCCAGAACTGGGCCACCAGACCTCCCAGAAAGGGACCGAGAGTGCCGCAGAGGTTAAGGGTTGCCGTGAACAGGCCACTGGCTGTTCCCCTTTCCTGCCCGGAGCTGAGTACCAGCAACAATGCTCCTACATACAGGCCTGACCAGGCTATACCCAGCAGAATCTGGGCCAGAATCAATAACTCTAACCGCGTTACCAGCCCATAAGTTAAAAAAACGAAAATAGAAAGGATTTGACCAAAAGCAAAAATTTTGACAGGATCATAATGATTAAGATGCCGCATTACCAGAAATTGTACCGTAAAATTAATCCCCCACAAAATCCCGGTCCAGGTTGGTGACAAACCGAGGGAGTTGAAATAGAGAGGCAAGATGATCCAGACCGCCGCCGCCCCCAGCTGGCGTAAAAAAATAGCCAGATAGACCTTATATTCCCGCCGCAACACCTTGAGCCAGCCGGAAGAGTCCTTCTCTACCTTTTTCCCGATTTGCTGCTCACCCGGGGGCAGATACAGGCTGAGGAGCCAGGACAGGGCACAAAAAAAGGCTCCGCTAAGAAAAATCAGCTCAAATCTTTTTAATACCGCCGCTGTTGCAGCTCCGCCAATCCAGCCCAGGGAGCCATAAGAGCTGAACTTGCCCATATCGGCCCCTGCTTCAAAGGCATAGGCCACCAGCGCGGCTGTGGTAACTCCCAGAGCCAACCCTACCCCGGCCCGAACCAGCAGCAAGACCAGATAGTGCTGGGCCAGTAGCTGGGCCAAAAACATCAAAGTGCTGAAAAACAGGCCCCAGCGCACAAAAATTAATTTGCCACGGCGGTCTGATTGCTGACCGGAGGCAAGGGAAGCAACAAGATAAGCGCCACCATACGCAGCCCCAATCAGGCCAACTTGAAAATCAGTAGCTCCCAGCTTTTGACCCAGCAAAGGGATAAAAATTACCGACCCCTGGATAGCCGTATTTAACAAGAAATTAAGGATACTAGTTAAGAATAGGATTTTTTTCTGCATTGCAATCGCCGCCCATTGCTTTTGATATCAGTCTAAATCTATCCGGGGTAATTGTCAACAAAAAAGACAGGAAATCCCTGTCTTTAATAATTGGCGTACTTCCCGGTAATCCCGCAGGCGAAAATGAGCTGCTGTTGGCCGGGGCAGGTCCGCTACCAGAATACCCGTACCCCGCCGGGCCAGAACCTGGAAAGCTGATTCATCAGTGACATCATCTCCCAGGTAAACTGGCCAGAAATGGGGCCAGCGCTGAAGCAGGCGTAACAGGGCATTGCCTTTACTGGTACAGGCAGGTTTGAATTCCAGTACCTTTTTTCCTGATAATATTTCCCAGTCTACCGGAAGCCACTGTCTGACCTGGCTGAGCAGCTGACGTATTTTCTCTGTAGCCAGTTGAGGCGGTGCCAGCCGGTAATGAACAGCCACCCCAGTTTGTTTGTACTCCAGCAAAAACCCGCATTCCCTGGACATAATTTTGTCTGCCATCTCCCCAATGCGGGCTGCCACCGCTGCGACGGCTGCAGAATCAAAGCAGTTTTCCACCTCTCCCCCGGGCCAGAGGATTTGCCCACCATGTCCACCGACCAGACAGAGACCAGGGATGGGAAAAAACTGCTTGAGCTGTTGCAAATCCCGGCCGCTAATGATGGCGATAATCTGCTCCTGTCTTTCTGTCAGTTCTGTGAGCAGGTCCAGAAGCTGCTGGTCCGGTACTGCCAGCTCTGGCTTTTCCCGCAAGGGAACCAGAGTGCCATCATAATCAGTCATTAGCAGCAACTTCCGGCTGCTCCGCATTGTTGCTCATTCCTTTCACCTGCTGCCACCACCACTCTAAATCCTGTTCTCTAATAATCCGCATCATGCTACTTAGTCGCTGCTGCTGTTCCGGCAGAGGCATTTCCAGACCGCGTTTGATTTGTTCTGCCATCTCCCGGGGATGATAGGGATTGGCCAGCAGAGCACCTTTTAGCTGCAAGGCAGCACCGGCAAAAGGACTGAGTAACAGTCCCCCGGTGCCTCGGGCTTTAGATGCTACATATTCTTTAGCCACCAGATTGAGCCCATCCCTGAGAGGAGTGACTAAAGCCAGGTCTGCTGCCAGGTAGTGGCCCACCAGTTCCTGCCGGGTCAGAGAACGATAGAGATAGCGGACCGGCACCTGATAATCGGTGGTAAATAACCCATTGATTTCTCCCACCAGTTTCTCGATTTCCTGCCGCAGGCTCTGATAGGCTGCTGTTTCTACCCGGCTGGGAACAACCACCTGTAACAGAGCAACTTTACCCCTTAGCCAGGGGTAATTTGTCAGCAAATGAGAAAAGGCCTGCAATCGCTGGGGTATACCTTTGGTATAATCCAGTCGGTCTACACCCAGCAGCACATAGTCGCTTTGCAGAGCGAGGCGAATTTGCTCTGCCTTGCCTTTGATCTCCTCCCTGGCTGCCAGAGTCAGATATTCCCGCCAGTCAATCCCGATAGGGGCAGCAATAACCCTGATTTTCCGCCCTCCCCAGTGGATAGTGGAGTTAAGATAATCCACCCTTGCCCGGAGGATTTCCTCCACCGCCTGCAGAAAGTTGCGAACATAACTTTCAGTATGAAAGCCTATCTGGTCACAGGCCAGCAGGCCGCGCAGGATTTCCCCCGCCCAGGGTAATGTTGCAAATAATTCCACTGGTGGAAAAGGCACATGCCAGAAAAAGGAGATAGAAAGAACCGGCCGTTGCCTGCGTATCAGTGCAGGCAATAGGGTAAGATGATAGTCATGTACCCAAACCCGATCGTTATGGCTGCTCATTTTGACCACAGTACGAGCAAATTTTTCATTGACCCGGCGGTAGAGCTGCCAGTAGTTTTCTTCAAACTGAACCTTTTCCAAAAAACCATGACAAAGAGGCCACATAATGCTATTGGAAAATCCATCATAGAAGCCTTTAATTTCTTCTGACGATAAAACTACTTCAGCAAAAAGATATTTACTCTCTCCTTCCGGCAGGGGTAACAGGTGGCCTGGCTCCTGGCCACAACGGCCACCCCAGGCTACCCAGATCCCCCCTTCCCGTCTTAATATCGGCTCCACTGCCGAAACCAGGCCACTAACCGCCGGGATTATCTCCAAGCCGCCCGGGGTCTGACGCAGAGTACAGGCCCCCCGGTTGGAAACTACCAGCAACCGACCTCCCGTCTTACCACCAGAAAAAGACAGTTGAGCCATGGTTTCTCACCCCCTATGCAAAAATCACTTGCACCTGGCCAGTTGTACCAGTGACTCCACAATAGGTTTTACCATTTCTGCGGGTGAACTCCAGGTCTACTCTGCCTTCTCCTACTCTGATATTCTCCAGCCGCAGGGTTTTCAGAAAATCTGGTAACAGGGGTTGCCGGACAAAAATCTGGTTACCACGGCATTCTACCCCCAGTAAGGCCTTGAGGAGCAAAAAGATACTGCCCACCGCCCAGGCCTGCGGATCACAGGCAATGGGATATTTGACCGGGCCAGCATTGCCCCGGCGGGTAAAGCCGCAGAACAGTTCCGGCAGACGGGACTGGGGAAAATACTCGGCCGCAGCAAAGAGAGTTTCCGTCAGATAACACAGTCTTTCCAGTTGCCCGGCTTGCCGCAAGCCATAACCGATAATGGCATTATCATGGGGCCAGACTGAACCATTATGGTAACTCATAGGATTATAGGCCTTCTCCCGGTCACTCATAGTTCTAATTCCCCAGCCAGAAAAGAGGTCAGGGGCAAACAGGCGCCTTGCCACCTTGTCGGCATACTCCGGTGGCAGGATACCGGTAAACAGGCAATGGCCAGGATTGGAAACAATGGTTTTGAGCTTCCGTTTCTGGCCATCTAAAGCAAAGGCCAGAAATTCCTCCTCCAGCAACCAGAAATCCTGCAGGAATTTAGCTTGCAAACTCCGGGCTCTGGCCAGGAGCTGCTCTCCTAATGAAGGCACTCCCAGCTGCTGGTACAAAAAAGCTGCTTCCCGCAGGGCCAGGTAATAATAGCCCTGCACCTCCACCAGAGCAATGGGACCGGTGGGAAGCTGGCCATCAGAATCAATAACCCCATCCCAGGAATCCTTCCAGCCCTGGTTAATGAGGCCCCTTTCTGACTGACATTGATATTCGATATAGCCATCCTGGTCCCTGTCCCCGTAAACTTCACACCAGTGGATTGCCCGTTCCAGATTGGGCCGCAGTTTTTCCAGCAGCTCCCGCTCACCAGTCCAGCGGTAGTAAGCCGCCAGTAAGATGATAAACCAGAGGGTGGAATCCACTGAACCATAATAAGGAGTATGGGGAATTTCTCCAGCCCGGGCCATTTCCCCCAGACGCAATTCATGCAAAATCTTGCCAGGCTCTTCATCCCGCCAGGGGTCAATTTTTTCTCCCTGATAGCGGGCCAGGAAAAGCAAAGTTTCCCGGGCCAGCCAGGGATTGACCAGCAGTGTTTGCCAGGCAGTAATCAGGGAATCACGGCCAAAAGGTGCAGCATACCAGGGTATCCCCGCTTCCAGTACCGCCCCTTTGCCGGGATAATGGGTCGTCAGGGCCCGTAAATCTGTAATCCCTACTCTCAGCATCTGGTTGAAGCGCTGATTGTCAGTAATGATATTGATGCAATCCTGAATCCAGTCCCGGTAGGATTGGATTAAAAAACCGGCTGCCTTCTTAAACCCAAGATCCCGGGGTAAAGTCTCCTCCTGCTGGCGGCTTTCTTCCAGCCAGGGTTGGATTTTCAGGTAAAGGTAGTATTTTTTCTGGGGCTGTAGCACCAGCTTATACTCAGCCCAGGCCAAAGTACCCTCTTCCCCTATCCTGGAGGGAGCAGGAGCAAAATATATGCGCGTTTTACGCACTACCCCATCCTGGCCCTGATAACCAAGGCTGATTCCCTGGTGGGAAAACTCCGGTTTTAGTCTTTGCCCTCTAACCTGCCGCCTGGTTCCTCTGACCTCAAAGATATCGGCAAAATCCGCCCCCAGGCGAAAGCGCAAGGTTAGTTCCACAGGATACTGGTTGAAATTAATAAGACGTAACCGCTGGTAAAACCCATCTCTTACCAGCCGCAACAAGCGCAAATGGATAGTATGCAATGGTACCAGCTGGCCCTTGCTGACAAAGTCCTTGTTGGTCAATTCCACCTGGGCAATATGGCTGTCCCGTACAGAGCGGGAAAGAAAAATTGGTTCTGTTCCGTTCAGTCGCAGCTCCAGACAGCTGAGAAAACGGGTATCAGCATAATAAAATCCCAGTCCGCCTGTATCCTGACAGGGGATTTCTCCCCCGGGCAGGGAGTTCATGAACATCTGCCCTTCCTTCAGTATTTCCACACTGCTGCGAATATCCTCCGGGGCAATCCGAAAATCATCCTGCCTGGTAAGGTTGCAACTGTTCATAATCTACCCCTTTGCCTCTGCTAACTTTTTTATATACGGCCAGTGTAGCTTCTGTCATCACTTCCCTGGTCCAGAACTTTTCCACCATCCTGCGCCCGGTCTTACCCATCTGCCGGCAGGCAATGGGATCAGCCAGCAAGCGGCAACAGCGTTCTGCCAGGGCGCGGGCATCTCCCATGGGCACGATATAGCCATTGATACCGTCTCTGACAATTTCCGGCATGCCCCCTGCCCGGCTCACGATGATGGGCCGCTCAGAAGCCATACTTTCCAGCATGACCAGACCGAAAGGTTCCTCAAAACAGGAGGGATAAATACAAAACTCAGCTGCCTGGTAAACCAGGGGCATTTCCGACCAGGCAAACAACTTCACAAAAACATGGTCCTGCAGCTGAAGCTCCTCAATTAAATCCATGATCTGACGCACATGTTTCTGCTGATGCGAGCCCCAGTCCACCGTTTTACTGGTGCCTGCCAGGACCAGTAAAACCCCGGGAAATTCCCTGCGGATTTCCGCCAGGGCCTGAACACTGATGTGGCAGCCTTTATCCAGACTCATGCGAGCAGGATGGAAAATCACCCGCCGCCCCTTAAACTGGGGATAAATCCGCTCAATTTCCGCCAGGTCCTTGCTACCAGGCGGAACAAAGCGGTTAAGGTCAATGCCATGATGAATGACTGTGATTTTTTTCTCTTCATAGCCAACACGAATCATTTCTCTTTTAATATAGTGACTGACAGCAATAATAGCATCCCAGGCCTGAGCCCGTTTGTTCATCTCCTGCCAGGTGGGATCGCTATCAGCCCAGACGTTGTGACTGGTCAAAATCAGGGGAATACCATATTCCTTTTTTAATTCAAAAAGAATATCAGCATGAACAGGGCTGAAGTAATGCATGTTATGGACATGCAGCATATCCGGTTTGAACTGTTCGATAAAGTTTTTGAACTCTGTCCGAATCTCTTCCGCCCTGGCGGCGATGATTTCAGGATTGAGGCTGTTTAAATCCAGTAAAGGGGTTCTTTTAACTGTCATCCCTTCATATTCAGCCATTTCAGGCTCTCCTGGAACAGCTCCGGTCAACAGGCTCACCTGACAGCCTTTTTCCACCAGAGCCGGGCCCAGCATGGCCAGATGGCTTTCCACCCCGCCGATAATGGGTGGAAAGGCCCAGTGAATTTGGGCAATTCGCATGTTTTCTCCCTCCCTTGCTCAAAAAAATCAGGCGGGAGATGTCTCCCGCCCTGTTTGCTGCTAATGAAACTAATGTCAATAACTGCCGACCCAAGAACCTGGGAGACATTTATCAACCATTAGTTACATTATTTCCTTATTTCCTCTTTTATGACTATTATAGACAGGATATTTTTTGCCTGTCAACACCTTAAAACTCAAAGGGACCCAGGTTTTTCTTGATTCGATCAAAAGCTTCCAGCATTCGTTCTTTCTCCACAGTCAAAGCGATACGGAAGAAGCCTTCTCCATGTTCACCATAGCCATTGCCAGGGGTAATAACCACACCTGTTTTCTCAAAGACGTGTTCCGCAAAGGACATGGAAGTAAAGCCTTTCGGTACCGGAGCCCAGACATAGATGGTGGATTTGGGTTTTTCCAGCTTCCAGCCGATAGCATTCAGACCTTCCACAGCAATGTCCCGCCGCTCCTGATAGACTTTACTCATGGCTTCGACACAATCCTGGGGGCCTGTTAAAGCGGTAATAGCCGCATACTGGATAGCCTGAAATACCCCGGAGTCGATGTTGGATTTCAGCCGTCCCAGAGCGTTGATGACATCCGCCCGACCTACAGCCCAGCCAATTCGCCAGCCCGTCATATTATAAGTCTTGGAACAGGAGCCGAATTCAACCCCCACTTCCATAGCCCCCGGCACTTCCAGAAAGCTGGGTGGCCGGTAACCATCGAAGGAAATCTCCTGATAAGCGGCATCATGGCAGACGATTATATCATACTTTTTGGCAAAGGCCACTACTTCCTCGAAAAATTCCAGGGTAGCTATAGCCCCGGTGGGGTTATTGGGATAGTTCAGCCACATTAACTTGGCTTTACGGGCAACCTCCTCAGGAATAGCCTTGAGATCAGGCAAAAAGTTGTTTTCCGCCTTCAAAGGCATGATGTACGGAGTACCCCCTGCCAGCAGGGTTCCGATACCATAGACCGGATAACCCGGGTCGGGCACCAGAGCAATATCGCCGGGATCCAGATAGCACCAGGCCATATGGGCAATCCCCTCTTTAGAGCCCAGCAGGGATACTACCTGGGTTTTGGGATCCAGGCTGACCTGGAAACGGCGCTGATAATAGTCGGCTACAGCCTGACGGAAAGACAGCATGCCCACGGAAGAGGGATATTGATGGTTGGCTGGATTATGGGCTTCCTTCACCAGTTCCTGAATGATATGGTCAGGGGTAGGCCGGTCAGGGTCACCAATCCCCAGACTGATGACATCCACTCCTTCTTCTTTCGCTTTAGCGATCTGAGCTTCGATGCGAGCAAACAAATAAGGGGGTAACTGGCGAATACGCTGAGCTTCCATTACCATTTTTTCATCCTCCTATCGAACCTGGTATTTCCCTGTAAAAACAATTGTCGCCGGTCCTGTCATAAAAACATGGTTGGTGCTGGCATCCCATTCGATCTCCAGATCACCACCAGCCAGGTGAATAGTCGCCTTTCGTTCTGTTAGGTCATTGAGAACCGCCGCTACCAGAGTAGCGCAAGCCCCGGTGCCACAGGCCAGAGTGGGCCCTGCTCCCCGCTCCCACACCCGCATGATCATTTCCTGGCGATTGACCACCTGGACAAATTCAGCATTTACTTTGCGGGGAAAAGCGGGATGGCTTTCCAGCAACGGTCCTACAGTTTGCCAGGGGAAATGGGAGAGATCCTCCACAAAAGTTACAGCATGAGGGTTGCCCATGGATACTGCTGTTATATGTAAAGCATATTCCCCAACCTGCAAAGGTTCATTCACCACTGTGCCAGCCGGACCTTGCATGGGGATGAGATTCCGTTCCAGGATGGGTTCACCCATATCCACCCGGATTCCCCGTACTTGTCCGTTTTCCCCCAGAATCACTTCCGGTACCATCACCCCGGCCAGGGTTTCTACCCGGATCACCGTATCCTTTACCAGACCATCCTCCCAGGCCAGGCGGGCAAAACAGCGGATGGCATTGCCGCACATTTCCGGTTCAGAACCATCGGGGTTGAAAATCCGCATGCGCAGATGATTTTCCGGGTTTTCAGCTGGCAAAAGCAAGACCAGTCCATCTGCTCCAATTCCGAAATGCCGGTCGCAGACTGCCCGGGCCAGAGCTGCCAGGTCAGCTGGTAAGGCTTCCTGAAAGGCATTAACTACCACAAAATCATTACCCAGTCCATGCACTTTGGTAAAATTCATCACAGATTACCTCCTCTACGGAAAATATGTTATAATACCATCAATGCTTTTGCAACCTCTACCTTTTTTGTATACAATATATATGGAATATACAAGGAGGTTTGTCTACATACCATGGACGGTTTCGCAATTGCTGCCATAGTATCGGAGTTGAATCAGGTACTGGCTGGCAGCCGCATTCAAAAAATCCAGCAGCCTACCCCCTGGGAAATCCACCTTTTGGTACGCAATCAAGGTCAAAATTACCGCCTCCTGCTTTCCGCCCATCCCAAATGGGCGCGTCTACATGTAAGCCGCTGGCAAAAAATCAATCCTCTCTCCCCTCCCATGTTCTGCATGGTTATGCGCAAACATCTGGAAGGGGGCAAAATTCTGCAATTTAATCAGGAAGGCTTTGAACGGGTGGTAGAGATATTAATCGAAAATACCGATGAACTGGGTCAGCTGGCCCAGCGCCGTTTGCTGGTAGAAATCATGGGCAAGCATAGCAACATCATCCTGGTAGACCCTGTCAGCAACCTGATCTATGATGGCATCAAACGCTATACCCACGCCGTCAGCCGTCACCGGGAAGTACTTCCCGGCCGTCCTTACCTTCCCCCGCCACCCCAGGAAAAAGCAATTCCTGGCCATATCCTGGAAGAGGAATGGGGGCCCTTGCTTCTGGCTGCCGGGGAAAATCTGACTTTAAGCCAGGCGCTCCAGAAAACAGTCGCCGGTTTTAGCCCCAAACGGGCTGCCGATCTAGTAAAGAAAGCAGGTCTTGACCCTGATTTCCCTCTGGACCAGGTGGGCAACTATGAACTGACCAAAACCTGGTTAGCCCTGCAGGATTTGCTGGCTGAACTGGGCAAAGGCCCTCATCCCCTTTACTACAATTACCTGGCTGATGCGGAATATCAGCGATTAGAGGCGGAAGAAATTCTGCACTCTCAGCGTCAGAACTTGCTGCGCCTGGTCAAAGAGGAGATCAATCGCCTGCAAAAGCGGCGGGAATTTCAGGAAAAGGCCCTGGCCGAGGCGGCCTCAGGAGAAAAATATAAGCTCTTTGGAGACCTGCTGGCTGCCCATCTTTATCAGTGGCAGCCCGGCCTTACTGAACTGACGGTACCCAATTACTATGACCCGGAATTAAAACCGCTGACTATTCCTTTGCAGCCGGAACTGACAGCTTCTGAACAGGTAGAACACTTTTACAAAAAGTATGGCAAACTGCGTTCAGCTGAGCGCATGGCGACAGAGCAACTGGAAACTATAATCAGGGATTTGCAGTACTGGGAAAGTGTTGCCACTAATCTGGAAAATGCCGAGGATGCCAGAGTGCTGGCAGAAATCCGGGAGGAAATAGCGGCAGCCGGGCTTTTGAAACAAACCGGAAGACAGCGTAAGCCAGAAAAGGCGGAAGAAATCAGCCAGCCCACCCGTTTCAAAACCCGGGATGGCTACCTTTTCCTGGTCGGCCGTAATAACCGGCAAAATGATTACCTGACCTTGCGTCTGGCCCGGAGTGAAGATTACTGGTTTCATACCAGAGATATCCCTGGCTCCCATGTAATTTTAAAATGGAACAGTCCAGACCCCCCTCCGGCTGAATTGTTGCAAACCGGTGCCCTGCTGGCCGCCTGGTTCAGCAAGGCCCGCCATTCTTCCCAGGTCCCGGTTGATTATACCCAGCGCAAAAATGTTAAAAAACCCCGTGGTGCCAAACCGGGATTTGTTATCTATGAACAGCAAAAAACCCTGTACGTCAATCCGGGCCCGGAAATACTCACCCGCTTGACGACAACAAAGGAGGATGAAAATGAAAATTGATCCTATCGCTTTACAAATTGGCCCCCTCACCATCCGCTGGTATGGGGTGATCATGGCTATCGCTGTTATTATCGGGGTAACGCTGGCTTCCCGGGAAGCCCGGCGTCAGGGGATTGATCCGGAACGCATCCTGGATCTGGCCTTGATCGCCGCCCCCCTCAGCTGGTTAGGCGCTCGTCTCTATTATGTCATTTTCAACTGGGATTATTATAGTGCCAATCCCTCTGAAATCCCCAAAATCTGGCATGGTGGTCTGGCTATTCACGGCGGCATCTTAACTGCCATCCTGGTGGGACTCTGGTTTAGCCGCCATTACCGCCTGGATTTCTGGCAGCTGGCTGATATCTGCGCCCCCAGTTTGATTATGGGCCAGGCCATCGGACGGTGGGGCAATTTCTTCAACCAGGAAGCCTATGGCTATGAAACCGATTTACCCTGGGCCATGTATATCGATGGCGCCTATCGCCATCCCACTTTTCTTTATGAATCCCTCTGGGATTTAGGGGTTTTCTTTTTCCTGCTCTGGATTCGGCGCAAACCAGTCATTCGGAAGGGAGAAGTTTTTCTCCTCTATTTGATGGCCTATTCTGTGGGCCGTTTCATCGTGGAAAGTTTCCGCACCGACAGTTTGATGCTCGGACCTCTCCGCGCCGCCCAGGTGATGAGTGTGGTACTCTTTACCAGTGCAGGTTTGATAATTCTCTGGCGCAGAAAAAAAAGCGCAGCCCGCTAAGGGGTGCGCCTTTTATTTTTGCAGCTGAAAAATTTTGATTTTATAAGTATAGCCCCCCTGCTCCACTGGCCAGATTTGCTGCTCGACCTGCCAGCCCTGCTGCTCCAAAAACTGCAAAAATCGCAGGGCATCCACCCGGCCATATTCAGCAATAACCAGTTTCCCCCCTGGTAGCAAATTGTTATTAAAGATTTGCTCCAGATACGGATGATTTAGCGGCTGATAGATAAAATCGGAACCGGTAATTATATGGAACTTTTCCTGGATGTTAAATTGACGCCAGTCTGCCACTTGCTGAACCATATTAGCTGCCGCCCCGTTCTTGAGGGCATTCTGACGGGCCAGCTCCACGGCGGCAGGAATATAGTCAGTTTGGATAACCCATGCCCCTTTGAGAGCCGCCACAATTCCAGGCAACCCCAGGCCTGCCCCAAGCTCCAGTACCTTTTTACCGGTCAAATCCTCCCCCTGCCAGTACCAGCGGGCCAGGGCCAGGGCCGAAGGCCACAACTCCACCCAAACGGGAGATTCTCCATCCGGCAGGGTATGGGGTAAAATTTCTTCACTATTGGCCACTACAGTAAAATTAAGGACTTTGCCGCCCAGATCAATTTCCAGTTCCCGGGTTTTGATCACCGGCCCAATCTGAGTGCCAGGGTTGCTGTTCATATGGCACCTCCCATTCCTGTCGAACCGGTCCGGTCCAGACGTAGATATATACCTCCTGCTGATCCACTGTTCTGGTTTTTTGTCGGATATATAAGCCACTATGGGTATCTGGATCGTAATCTTCCAGTTCATCCAGTTCCCGCAGCAGCTCTTCATCAACCCAGTAGATCTCCCCTTTGATTTTGCCTGCTTCATCCGGTACTGCTCCCGGATAGGCTGGTGTTACCTGATAAAGGGCATAGCCCCATACCTCAGCCGCCACCGGACCAGCCAGTGCCCTGTGCAATAGCCTGTGATTGGACTGGCCTTTCAGCAATGTACCATAAACGAATACTTTAATTCCCTGGTTCAATTGTGACCCTCCTCATTCACTAAATAATCAGGATAAGGTATGCCAAAATATTTCAGTAGCCAGGGTACCAGATCAACCAGCCGGGGATGTTCCTTCTGCCATTCAGCGCCACAGACAATCAACGGTACCAGGGAATCGACGGCATGTAGAGAACCATGGCTGCCAAAGCCCAGATGCAAAGGTGACCCCAGGCCACCAAATTCATAACCCGGCGCAGCAGTAATGACCACATCCCCGGCATTGCGGGATCGCAGCAGGGCCGAAATACGGCGAAAAGCATCGGGATAATGGCCGAACTTCAGATACTGCCCTTCCACCCTGGCATCGATAGCGGACAGGTCTCCTTCCCAGTGCCAGCTATTACCGTAAAGATCTCGGCCAGTGCCTCCTTTAACAAACCAGAGAGCCCGATTACCATTTTTGATCCAGAATTTGGTCATCCCCTGCCATTCCTCTTTCCAGAGAATCAGATCAATGCGGCTATCCCCTTCCAGGAGCTCCAGCAGTTTTTGCATGACCCGGGCCCGTTTCAGGGGCTTACGACGCAGGATATAGATATGGGCCGCCCGTTCATTGGGAGCAATGGCAATATCCTTCCCAGGCAATGCCAGTTTGCGACCCAGGGGAACCTGTTTCAGAGGAGCCAGCAAAGCGGGCAAGTCAATAATAGCTTCCGGACTGTTTAATATCCTGCTTTGGCTGTGGTCTCCCGTTACGATAAATACCGTTTCAGCCAGAGCCTGTTCCCAGCTGGGATAGGCATCCAGAATTTTACAAATCTGCCGATCGGCCCGCATCAGGCTCTCATAGGCAGTCAGGGGATCATGGCGATGACAGTATCCATCATTATCGGGCAAATAGACCAGCATCAAGGGCGGCTGATGCCCATGGCTGATCAGATAGCTGGTCACTGTCCCGGAAAATTCATCATTAACACCGAATTTATTCAGCGGCCCGGCCGGAGCCCAGAATTCATCATCTTTAAACAACCTGGCCGGACGGCAGATTTCGCCCAGTACCAGCAGACTGGGCCCCATTAACCTGCCAGCCAGGCGAAATCTGGTCAGGAGGTTAATCAGCCAGGGAATTCTGGTTTCAAAAACCTGGCGGCCGCGAAAAATGTAGAAATTTATGGCCGCAGTCGTTAATCCCTGATCTTCCAGCAGCTCATACACAGTTTTTATTCTTCGGCTTAACTGCCGCCCATTGAGGTTAAAGATAAGGTCCTGCATCACTGTAGGCAGGCCCAATTTCCAGATAGCCGTAAAACTGGCGCCATAGTTAATCATCCGCTTCTCCCAGCGGCTGAACCAGACAAATCCGGGAACCTGGTGTAAATCCGGGTAGGTACCAGTAACAATGGAACTGGTACAGGTAGGGGTCATGGTGGGGAAAACACTGACACAATCGTAAAAAATCCGTCCCCGCCTGACCAGAAACTCCAGTCCTGGAACCATTCCCTGCTCCAGGCAATCCCTGACCACAGCCGGATTGAGGGAGTCAATAATAATCAATATCACCTTTTTCTGTTTACTGACAGAAACAGGTATGGATTGCATCTTCTTCTCCCCTATCCCTCCTGCATATATTTTAATTGTACACTGAAGCAGGAGGTAAGTGCATGGTTAAAAAAGAAAATTTTTCTACCTGGCAAATTGCCGCCACCTATATTGGTACCATGGTAGGTGCAGGATTTGCCTCCGGTCAGGAAACCCTGCAGTTTTTTTCTTCCTACGGCACCCAGGGCCTCTGGGGCATTTTACTGGCCACTTTCGGCTTTGGCTTTTTTGGTATGCTGGTCATGCGCTTTGCCTGGCAAATTAATGCCAGCAGCCACGCTGCTCTCTTTCGTCTGCTGTTTGGCCCCCTGCTGGGTAGTTTTCTCGACTGGCTGCTCAATGCCTTTCTTTTTTCCACCCTGCTAATCATGCTTGCAGCTTCCGGAGCTGTCTTTGAAGAACATCTGGGCCTGTCCCGTTGGTGGGGAATTCTTCTGGCTGCCTTGCTCGCCTTGCTGGTTCTCTTTTTTGGTGTTCGCGGCATCCTGGCCGCCAATGCCTGGCTGGTGCCCCTCTTGATCCTTATGGTTCTGGGGATCAGCCTTTATTCCCTCTTTTATCACGGCCTGAGCTGGGAAGTAATGGCCCAACCTCCCGCCAGCCCAGGAGTAGCGCCCCACTGGCTGCTGGCTTCCCTTTTATACCTCTCCTATAATCTGATTTTATCTGCCACTATTTTAGCCCCTTTGGGTGGCCAAAGTCAAAAAAGCAGCCCCCTTTATCTGGGAGCCTGGCTGGGTGCGCTCGGGATAGGCTTGCTTACTGTTTTGATTGCCCTGGTGGTGCTGGTTCATTTTCCCCAGATCCTGGACTTCGAAATCCCTATCCTGTATATTGTCAAGCCACACCCATTTTTTATCCGCCTGATTGTTATCCTGGTGCTGTGGACCGAAATCTTCACTACCATGATTGCCAATCTCTTTGGTCTGGCTGTCCGTTTACAGGATAAATGGGGTAAACCTCCCCTCTTCTGGTCTTTCATCCTGCTGGCCGCAGCCATTCTCTTTTCCCACTATCCTTTCAGCTTACTGGTAGAAACCCTCTATCCCCTGCTAGGGTATGCAGGACTTGCTTTTCTGCTGGCCCTATCCTATCATTTTCTGAAAAATTAAATTTTTTGCCAACCTCTTGCCAAAAGAGCAAATAAGTGTTATCATTACTGTGTCGAGGTTAAGTGAACACCTTCACTATCACTTGCCTCCGCAACGCTATTTCTCCCTTCTTACCTCCCATAACTCATATATTTTCTTGTAATGTTTTTAAAGGCAGGGTGATCGGAAATTGGCCCTGCCCCTTTTTTATCTCTTGCTTAATAAATCCAGATACTCCTTCCTGGTTCTACGGGTTAACCCGCTGCTGGTGGCGAGAATATGCCCACCCGGCAATGTGCGACCAGCAGCACAGACCTTCGCCAGCCTTTGTTCAAATTCCTTCGGGCTGATATTCCCTTCCAGCCAGCCTGGATCCAGATTACCCA
Organism: Carboxydocella sporoproducens DSM 16521; assembly: GCF_900167165.1. Taxonomy (NCBI): domain Bacteria; kingdom Bacillati; phylum Bacillota; class Clostridia; order Eubacteriales; family Clostridiales Family XVI. Incertae Sedis; genus Carboxydocella; species Carboxydocella thermautotrophica. The sequence continues at coordinate 87,643 of NZ_FUXM01000005.1, forward strand.
TCACCAGCAGGTTCCCTAGCAACTTGACCAGTTCCGCATCGCCCAGATCCTGGCCACAGGCCCACTCCAGTCCCTGTATGCCCCGTAAGCGGGTACGGGTCAGGGCTGGCAAGATGGAACGCAAGTCCCCATCACAATGCAATAATACCGGTATACCATCCTTTTCTAACTCCCGGGCCAGGAAATCATAAACAGGAAACAGAGCTACCGCCAGAATATGGCCTGGTACTACCGGGCCCAGTTGATTGGCAAAATCATCGGCGATTATTATCCCCTGGGCCCCGGCCTGAATGGCCAGCCGGGCCAGTTCCAGCTGGTATTCCCCCAGGGCCTGCCAGAACTGCCCCATCTTCTCCGTATTGTTTTCACAGGCATTGAGGAAAGCGGTATACTCCACCAGCGTACTGGCCAGCTGATATGGGCCATCCAGCAGGGCAAAGACAAACAGGTCACTCTCCTGCCGCCAGCGCCTGAAATAACCGTAATCGTATGCAGTCGCTTCCGGCCAGTTAATGGTAGTTTCCCAGCGCAAAAAATCCACCGCCGGTTCCACATAAAGGGGGCAATCTTCCCACCAGAAGAAAAAACGTCCCCATTCATCCAGCCAGATTCTTCTGCCTTCGATTTCCAGCCCGGTATCCTGAGGCGCTGGCCGCTCCGGCCCTTCCACGACCAGGAAAGCGCCGTACTGTTGCCAGAACTGACTTTTCTCTTCCCAGGTGGAACCGGTTAGGTCAGCAGGAGCCAGCAGTTCTCCCCAGGGAGTTACTTCTGGTTTGAGTCCTTGTAACACCTGGAAAACTATTTCCCTCTTTTCCATCCTCTCACCCCGTCTAGATGGCCAACCAGGAAAAATATCCGGCAATCAGCCCCAGTTTATTGGTAAAAATCAGGATCCCCAGGATGATCATAATCACCCCGGCCACCAGGGAAACCACGGGCAAAAACCTGGCCATCCTGTTTAATGCCGACTGAAATTTGTCAACAGCCAGGGCAGTAACCAGAAAAGGTAAACCCAGTCCCAGAGAATAAAGGGAAAGTAAATAAATGCCTTTATTGACAGTAGCCTCCGTACTGGCATAAAGCAAGATAGACGAAAGGATAGGCCCCACACAGGGAGTCCAGCCGGCCGCAAAGGCCAGGCCCAGCAAAAAAGCCCCTAATCCACCAGCCCGGGGAGTGGCCTGCCAGCGCACTTCCCGGTAGAACATCTCCAGTGGCAGCAGCCCTGTCATAAACAGGCCAAAAATGATAATCAATGCCCCGCTTATTCGGCGTAATATGTCTTTATATTGCAACAGTAGTTTGCCCACTGCACTGGCAGATGCTCCCAGCAAAATGAAAAGCAATGAAAAACCTAGAATAAACAAAAGCGCCCTGGTTAAAAGTCTGAGCCGTTTCCCCTCGGCAAGAGTGGCATTTTGGGTACTGCCAGCCAGATAAGCTACATAGGCGGGAATCAAAGGTAATACACAGGGTGAAGCAAAGGAAACTACACCAGCGGCAAAAGCCAGCCAACCCGATACATTGGTCAAGATTAACACCCCTTCGCTCAAGTTTTCTATCTAATTATACCAGAAAAATTGCAAAAAGGCATTGACTTTTTGACCATTCCTGATGTATATAGAATGATTGGAAAGGAGGAGTGAAGATGGAACGAAACCAGAAGTACCAGCAGCAAAAATCCATTATCCTTAAGCACCTGCAGGCCAGCGAGGCTGAGTGGCAGGATTGGCGCTGGCATCTGGCTAACCGCATCTCCAGTCCTCTTGACCTGGCTCATTTTCTCCCTTTAACTGAAAAGGAAATTTCTCTGCTTAGAAATGCTTCAGCCCATAGACGCTGGGCCATCACCCCTCATTACCTGGCAGCCATTGACTGGGAACAGCCTGATGACCCACTCAAATTGCAAGTTCTGCCCTGGCGGGACAAAACCGTGGCTGGCTGTCCTGTCGGGCTGGATAAAAAAGAGACCAGGTATCTGCTGACAGTAACCAATCAGTGTGCCATCTATTGCAGCTATTGTACCCTGACCTGTCAGCAGGGCTTGATTGAACGGCATCTGGCTCTAGATTTGTTACAATCTACCCTTAATGCTCTGGCTCAGCAGAAGAAAATCCGGGAAATAGTACTGGTTGGCGGTGATGCCCTCTTGCTTTCTGAGCGCCGCCTGGAATGGTTGTTAAGGGAAATCAGGAAAATAAGCCATATCCGCTCTGTCGGCATCGTTACTAGAACCCCGGCAGTCTTACCCCAGCGCATTACTGCTGGACTCTGCCAGGTCCTGAACCAGTCAGGCCCAATCAATATCTTTACCCGGATTAACCATCCGCGCGAGTTGACTCTGGCAACCCAGCAAGCGCTAAAAGATCTAGTAGCTGCAGGTGCTATTATAATCAATCAACCTGTAGCCATGACTATCGCTCAGCGGACAGACTTGTCTGTCGCCAACTAATTACATTGACAATTCACTTTGTTTAAGATATACTAATATTAAAAAATTGAATAGGATAACGCTGAATCTTCCTGATGGAAGAGCGGGGGAACCACTTTTTCGGGGTGAATCGCCTTTTGGCGTAGGGCTAGCTATCGGCCCGAATCCGTCAGCTAACTTCGTAAGCGTTGATAGAGGTTTTCAGCCACCGTCAGTACTGACAGGTGGTTTAGATAGCTTTTGTCTGCGCCAAAAACCCCGCTAATTACGGGGTTTTTTATTTTACATTTTTTACATTTTTAGAAGAGGAGGGATAATTATGTTACAGCTGGATACCAGGTTGTCCATTTCCCTGTCCAGAGCCAGTGAGCTAAAGGATACCATCCAGGATTATCTGAAAATAAAAGACCATATTCCAACCGGGTTCACTACTTTTGAACAATTCCTTCAGCAAAAGGAACGTATCCTGACAGCATTTCAAGCTTCAGAACATAACTGGCAGGACTGGAAATGGCAAATCAGTAACCGTATTACTACAGCGGAGCAACTGGCGCAATTTATTCCTTTATCCGAAAAAAAGATAGCTGATTTAAACACCATTGGAAAAAGGTTTCGCTGGGCCATTTCACCATATTACCTGGCTGTAATGGACTGGAACAACCCCGATGATCCGGTGCGTCTGCAAGCCATCCCTCAAATCCAGGAACTGCAGGATGAAAAAGGAGAACTTGATCCCATGGGTGAAGAATACTCTTCCCCTGCTCCCGGCATTACCAGGCGTTATCCTGATCGATTAATTATCAATGTTACCAACCAGTGTGCCATGTACTGCCGGCATTGCCAGCGAAGACGCAATATCGGTACAATCGATCGCCATCTGGCCCTGGATCAGCTGGAACAGGCCCTGGATTACATTCGGAAAAACCCGGAAATCCGGGATGTGCTGATTACCGGCGGTGATGCCCTGTTGCTTTCCGATTCCCGTCTGGACTGGTTATTAACCGAGCTGGATCGGATTCCCCATGTGGAAATCAAGCGCATCGGCACCAGGGCACTGGTAACCCTGCCCCAGCGCATTACTCCAGAGCTGGCCGCTATATTAGAAAAGCATCCGCCTATATATATAAATACCCAGTTCAACCATCCCCGAGAGGTCACCCCTGAAGCTAAACAGGCCATTGACCGCCTGATTAAGGCCGGAGTGGTGCTGGGCAACCAGGCCGTGTTATTAAGGGGTATTAATGATAATCCTCATGTCATGAAAAAGCTGAACCAGGAGTTACTCAAGGTTCGAATCCGTCCCTATTATATCTTCCATCCCAAAAAAGTACTGGGTACAGCTCACTTCAGTGTCCCCATTACCACAGGAATAAAAATTATTGACCAATTGCGAGGCCAAACATCTGGCCTGGCAGTTCCCCAGTATATCGTAAACGCACCAGGTGGTCTTGGTAAAATCCCCGTTAGTCCTGACTACGCTAAAGTAATAGCCAAAGATCATGCCATTTTACGTACCTGGGAAAATAAATTAATAAAAATTGAGTTTTAACTCTTGACACTTCCTGTAATACCTGATAATTTATTTATCGTTGGCTTACGATAAACGCATAGGGATAAGACTCTTATCCAGAGAGGTGGAGGGACTGGCCCGATGAAACCCGGCAACAGCCGTCTATGAGACGGAAATGTGCCAATTCCTGCAGGCAAACTGCCTGAGAGATAAGAGAGGTAACCTGTATAAAAAGGCACCTCTCGGGTGCCTTTAATTTTTAGCACAGGAGAGGTAGCAATGATCAGAATTACTGAACTAAGTAAAGTTTTTCAAGGCCCCAATGGACCGGTACAGGCCCTGAAAAATATTAACCTGTCTGTATCCAAAGGGGAAATCGCCGGCATCATCGGTTACAGCGGTGCCGGCAAAAGTACACTCATCCGCTGTGTCAACCTGCTGGAAACTCCGACTTCAGGTACCATTGTCGTCGATGGACAGGAGATTACCAGCTTGCGGGGTGAACAGCTGCGCCAGGCCCGGCGCAAAATGGGCATGATTTTTCAGCATTTTAACTTACTTTCTTCTCGTACCGTGCGGGAAAATATCGCCTTCCCCCTGGAAATCGCCGGTGTACCCCGGGCGGAAATCAAAAAGCGCGTCGATGAATTGCTGGAGCTGGTTGGCTTGACCGATCGGGCCGACAACTATCCGGCCCAGCTCAGTGGAGGCCAAAAACAGCGGGTTGGCATCGCCAGGGCTCTGGCCAGCAATCCCAGTGTCCTGTTATGCGATGAGGCAACCTCAGCCTTAGACCCTGCCACCACCCGGTCTATCCTGCAATTATTGCTGGATATCAATCAGCAGCTGGGACTGACCATTTTACTTATCACCCATGAAATGGATGTGATCAAGGAAATCTGTGATACCGTCTATGTCATGGAAGCTGGAGAAATTATCGAATCCGGCCCGGTACTGGATGTGTTTGCCCACCCCACCCGGGAGACCACCAGAGCCTTTATCGAAAGCCTGTATCAGCTGGACCTGCCATCAGACTTCTACCGGCAGATTGTCCACCGGCCCGGTTTTCACCGCCTGGTTCGGCTTGTCTTTACCGGCGTCAATGCCGCTGAACCGATAGTGGCCACCCTGGGGCAAAAATTCGCTGTAACAGTAAATATCATGGCCGGCAATATCGACTATATCAAGGGACAACCCCTGGGCATCCTGACTCTGGACATCAGCGGTGACTCCCTGGAAGTGGAAAAGGCCCTTAGCTACTTACACACAACCGGGCTAAAGGTGGAGGTGCTGGAATATGAGTTCTAATGAATTGCAACTGCTCTGGGTAGGCCTGGGGGAAACCCTGTATATGACCGGCATCGCTATGGTACTATCCTATATCTTTGGTTTGCCCTTGGGAGTAATCCTGGTAACAACTGAAAAAGGACACATCTGGGAAAGCCCTCTCCTCAACCGGACTCTGGGAGCTATCGTCAATGCCACCCGCTCCATCCCTTTTATTATCCTGCTGGTGGCAGTTATCCCTCTGACCCGGTTACTGGTGGGAACATCTATTGGCACTACTGCTGCCACAGTGCCCCTGGTCATTGGTGCTGTTCCTTTTGTCGGCCGGATGGTCGAAACATCTCTCAAAGAAGTGGACCGCGGCCTGGTGGAAGCAGCTTTAGCCATGGGAGCAACCCCGCTCCAGATAATTTTTAAAGTCCTGTTGCCAGAATCCATCCCTTCACTGATTCTGGGTGCCACCATTACAGCCATTACCCTCATCGGTTATTCAGCCATGGCTGGTTTTGTCGGCGGCGGCGGTCTGGGAGACCTGGCGGTCAAATACGGATATTATCGCTATAAGACCGAGATCATGCTGGCCACCATCGCGGTGCTGGTTATTCTGGTCCAAGTCATTCAAAGTTTTGGCAACTATCTTGCCAAGCTATACAATAAAAAACATAAATAAGGAGGTAACAAAAATGTTCAAACGCAAAGCTCTGACTCTCATCACCGGTCTGGCCCTGCTGGCAGGATTAATCAGCGGCTGTGGCGGCCAGCAGGAAAAGGCAGCTGAACAACCCGCTGCCAAAGAAACAGTAGTACTTAAAGTAGGTGCCACCCCCGTTCCCCACAAGGAAATTCTGGAAGCAGCCAAGCCGCTGCTGGAGAAAAAAGGCATCAAGCTGGAAATTGTGGAGTTTACTGACTACATCTTGCCTAACAAAGCCCTGGCTAATGGTGAATTGGATGCCAATTACTTCCAGCACGTCCCCTATCTGGAGGACTTCAGTAAGGAAAACAAGCTGGATCTGACTTATACCGTCAAAGTTCACTTCGAGCCGATGGGTATCTACCCCGGTAAAGTCAAAGACCTGGCTCAACTGCCGGAAAAGGCCAAAATCGCAGTGCCCAATGACCCCACCAATGAAGCCCGGGCTCTGCTCCTGCTGGAAAAGGCCGGTCTGATCAAAGTCAAGCCCGGAGTAGGCTTAAAGGCCACCAAACAGGACATTATCGAAAACCCCAAACAGCTGGAAATCCAGGAACTGGATGCCGCCCAGATTCCCCGTTCCCTGCCTGATGTGGATCTGGCAGTCATCAATGGTAACTATGCTGTCGAGGCCGGTTTGAACGCCGGTAAGGATGCCCTGGTTTCTGAAGACAAAAACAGTGAGGCTGCCCAAACCTTTGGCAATATTATCGCTGTTCGTAAAGGAGACGAGAACAAGGAAGCTATCAAGGCTCTGGGTGAAGTCCTGCTCAGCCCGGAAATCAAGAAATTCATTGAAGAGAAGTATCAGGGAGCAGTTCTGCCCCTGTAAAGGAAAAGAGGTCCCAAATCCGGGACCTCTCTCTCATTTTAAACCCCGCGAACCCGGTTTGACTGCCGGTTCCCCGGCCTGGCAAAGGGGACAGACTTCCGGTTCCCAGGCCACTGCTGCCACAGTTAGTGCCTTGTAGAGGGGTACGCCAAAATCAGCCCTGCCGTTACTGCGGTCCACCAGAACGGCTACCCCTACCACTTCTCCTCCTGCCGCTTTGACCACATCAATAACCTCTTGAACAGAACCGCCGGTGGTGATAACATCTTCTACCACCAGCACCCGTTCTCCCGGCCTGATGCTGAAATTGCGGCGCAACCGCATTTTCCCCTCTTCCCGTTCCGTGAACAGAGCCCGTTTGCCCAGCTGCCGTCCGATTTCATAAGCTACGATCACTCCACCCATAGCCGGTCCTACTACCACATCTATTTCCGGTTCTTCCCCCAGTTGTTCCACCAGACTGGCACAGATCATGCGGGTATATTCAGGGTATTGTAAAACCTGGGCGCATTGCAGGTAGCGGTCACTGTGTTTTCCTGAGGTCAGCAAAAAATGTCCCTGCAGTAAAGCACCACATTTCTCGAAAATGGCAATCACATCAGCCTGACTTAACATCTCATCTTACCTCCCTCTGCTAGAACCTCAGCCATTTCCTCTGCCACCCGGCGTGCTGCCTCGCGAGGATCAGCACTGCCGGTAATCGGCCGTCCTACCACCAGATAATGGGCCCCTGCCCGCAGAGCCTGGGCCGGGGTCATGATGCGCTGCTGGTCCCCTGCTGCCGCCCAAAGAGGACGGATGCCGGGGATAACAGTAACGAACTCAGGGCCACAGGCTTGCTGTATTAAAGGCAGTTCCCGGGAAGAAGCTACCACGCCATCCAGGCCGCATTGCCTGGCCAGGCGGGCCCAGGCCTGGACGCGCTGGCCGATTTCCTCTTTTTGCCCCAGAGTGGCTTCCCATTCGCTCTGGCTAAAACTGGTCAGGACGGTAACCGCCAGCAACAGTGGCCGCTTGCCTGCTACTGCACCGGCCTGAGCCCCGGCCAGAGCTGCTTTCAGCATGATTGGTCCCCCGGCGGCATGGACATTGAACATCTCCACCCCATAGCTGGCCAGAACCCGGCTGGCCTGTTCCACAGTATTGGGAATATCATGCAGTTTCAGGTCGAGAAAGACTCTGAGGTTATTCTGGCGAAACCAGCTGAGCAACTCAGGGCCACAGCTATAATAAAGCTGCATCCCCACTTTGTACATACCTACATAGTCGGCAGTGAGGCTGACCAGGCGCTGGGCTTCCGCCAGTGTATCTACATCCAGGGCCAGAATCAGTTTTTCCACGGCCATTATTCCTCCTTCCTGTGGGCGGCCCCGATGAGTTCACCCAAATCCCTGACCCCTTCCCGGCGGCAGAACTCCTCGATTTCCGCCAGGATCCGCCAGGGAGCCCGGGGGTCCACCAGGGTAGCAGTACCGATGCTGACCGCACTGGCACCGGCCAGGAAAAATTCGATGGCATCCTCCCCGCTCATAATACCTCCGCCACCGAGCAGAGGCATTTCCGGTAAAGCCTGATGAACCTGCCAGACACAGCGCAAAGCCACCGGCTTGATGGCCGGTCCGGCCAGACCCCCAAAAATATTGGCCAGTACCGGCCGTCGGCGCCGGATATCAATGGCCATTCCCTGCAAGGTATTGATCAGGGAAAGGGCATCAGCCCCTGCTTCAGCAGCAGCCCGGGCTAGAGCCACGATGTCCGTTACATTGGGGGTAAGTTTGATTATCACCGGTTTGGTGGTATGGGCTTTAACCGTTCTGGTTACCTCGGCCAGGGCTTCAGCCTGGGTGCCGAACATAATGCCCCCCTGTTTGACATTGGGACAACTGACATTGACTTCAATAGCTGCAATCACCGCTTCTCCCTCCAGGCGGGCAGCCAGCTCCCCGTACTCCTCTACTGTATTGCCGGAAATATTGGCCAGAAAAGAGCATTGAAAAGCAGTGAGCCGAGGCAGGACATCCCGGCACAATCCTTCTATCCCCGGGTTTTCCAGTCCGATAGCGTTGAGAACCCCGGCCGGTGTTTCTGCCAGACGGGGAGTTGGATTGCCTGCTCTGGGAGTAAGGGTAGTGCCTTTCAGGATTACTCCCCCCAGCTGGTTCAAATCTCCGAAAGGAGTGAGTTCCAGCCCGAAGCCGCAGGTACCGGAAGCTGTCAGTACCGGATTGGCCAGCTGCAAAGCCCCCAGGCTGGTAGTGAGGTTGGGCTCAGTCATTCAGCACCACCTCCTCGATGGCAAAGACCGGCCCTTCCTTACAGACCTTTTTGCCACCACAGTCACAGCCCAGGCAGATGCCAATGCCACAGGCCATAGTCTCTTCCAGGGAAACCTGTCCGGCCATACCATATTGCCGGGCTAGTTTAACTACCGCTTTAAGCATGGGCAAAGGACCACAGGCATAGAGATAGTCCGGCCTTTCCCGTTCTAGATAAACTGCCAGCTCCTCGGTAACCAGGCCCTGCCGACCGACGGAACCATCTTCAGTGCTAATATGTACCGGAATGCCCAGAGCAGCGATGGGTTCCACCCCTACCAGATGGGCCTCGCTTCTGGCGCCGGTGAAAAAGCGGCTTTCCAGCTCAAACTGGGCCAGCACCTGGGCAATGGGCAGCAATGGAGCATTGCCAATTCCTCCTCCCACCAGCACTGCCTTGTTAACCTCAGGAGGCAGACGAAAGCCCCGGCCTAGCGGGCCCAGCAGGCTTAAAGTTTCCCCGGGTCTACGCTGCCATAACCAGGTTGTTCCCTTACCCCGTAGCTGGTAGAGCAGCTGGATCTGCCCATCATCGGCGAGGATATTATGCAAGCTCAAGGGCCGGCGCAGCAGGGGATCCAGACTCCCCTGCTCCCGGCAAGCTACCATGACAAATTGTCCCGGTTTGGCATACATGGCGATTTCCGGTACTTCTATGGTTAAAAGACTGTAATAATCATTGAGATGGCGGTGTTCCAGGATTTTCCCGTTATATACTCCGGTCCCGGCCACTGGACTGACCTCCTTTCCTTAATACCACTGTCTTTCTCCTCGGCCCAGGCGCGGGTAATCCTGCAGGGCGACCAGTTGCCATTTCTGGCCCCGGGTAAGGTCAGCCAGCACTTTTAGCATCTCCCGGGCCGTATCCAGAGAAGTGGCACAGGGGACGCCATATTCGGCTGCTGCCCGGCGAATCTGGAAGCCATCCCGCTGGGGCACCTTGCCTCTGGTCATGGTATTGATTACCAGCTGGATTTTATCCTCCCGCAGGTAGTCCAGAATATGGGGGCTGCCTTCCCGGATTTTGTTGACCTTTTCTACCGGCAATCCAGCTTGTTGTAAGTATCGCCAGGTACCACCCGTAGCCAGCAATTTATACCCCAGATCCAGGAATGAGCGGGCCAGCTCCAGGGCTTCTTCCTTGTCCTTATCGGCAATTGTGAGCAGGACCGTGCCTTCCCGGGGAAGCTGCCAGCCTGCTGCCCGCAGGGCTTTGTAAAAGGCCATGGTATATTCATGGTCAACCCCCAGCACTTCCCCGGTGGACTTCATTTCCGGTCCCAGGGATGTTTCCACCTGGGTCAGTTTACCAAAGGAGAAAACCGGGGCCTTGACGGCATGAAAATCCCTGGCCGGTACCAGTCCGGTCCGGTAGCCCAGGTCGGCCAGTTTTTCTCCCAGGGCTACCCGGGTAGCCAGTTCCACCATTGGTACATCCGTTACCTTGCTCAGATAGGGCACCGTCCGGCTGGAACGGGGGTTAACCTCAATTACATACACTGTCTCTCCATCCAGGACAAACTGAATGTTTAATAAACCTTTCACTTCCAGATGGCGAGCCAGGCGGATGGTATAATCCTCAATGCGCCGAATGACTTCCGGTCCCAGATGCAGGGCAGGATAAACGGCAATGGAGTCACCGCTGTGTACCCCTGCCCGCTCGATATGTTCCATAATGCCGGGGATTACCACCGTTTCCCCGTCACTGATGGCATCCACCTCTACTTCCTTGCCCACCACATATTTATCCACCAGCACCGGGTGTTCCGGGTTGACTTCCACTGCCCATTCCATATAGGTCAGCAGCTCTTCCTGGTTGTAGACTATTTCCATTGCCCTGCCCCCCAGGACATAACTGGGACGCACCAGTACCGGATAACCGATTTCCTCAGCGGCCCTGACGGCAGCATCAACGGAGAAGACTGTGCGGCCCGGGGGCCGGGGAATGTCCAGGTCTTCCAGAACCTGATCGAACTTCTTCCGGTCTTCGGCCCGGTCAATGTTTTCCACCGTCGTTCCCAGGATTTTCACCCCTGCCCGGGCCAGGGGAGCGGCCAGGTTAATGGCCGTCTGCCCGCCAAACTGCACCAGCACGCCCAGGGGCTTTTCCTTTTCCAGCACATTGAGGACATCCTCTACCGTCAGGGGTTCAAAGTAGAGGGCGTCTCCAGTATCAAAATCGGTGGAAACCGTTTCCGGGTTGTTATTGATAATCACCGCCTCATAACCGGCTTTCTGCAAAGCCCAGACGGCATGTACGGAACAATAGTCAAACTCAATCCCCTGGCCGATACGGATAGGGCCAGAGCCAAGCACCGCCACTTTCGGCCGCGGGCTGCTCTCTACTTCATCTTCCTGGTCATAAGTGGAGTAATAATAGGGAGTTTCCGCCTCAAATTCCGCCGCACAGGTGTCCACCATTTTATAAACAGGGGCTACTTCCAGCAGTTTGCGCAAATCCCGCATCTTCTCCGGCTTTAGTCCCAGTAAGCGGGCCAGCCGGAAATCGCTGAACCCCCAGGCTTTAGCCTGTTGCAAGAGCCGGGCCAGACTGTCATCCAGAGGCTTGCCCCGCCAGGCGCTGATAGCAAATTCGAAATTGACAATATTGCGGATTTTGCGCAGGAACCAGCGGTCTATCCGGCTGCGCTGATGGAGCTCATCCACTTCCATCCCGCGGCGGATGAGCTCGGCTATAGCAAATAGCCGCTCATCATCGGGATTTTCTACTTTATGCCAGAGAGTGGCATCTGCTGCTGCCGCCAGCCGGGGGTGATAGAGGCCATCCAGCCCGATTTCGAGAGAGCGCACCGCTTTTTGCAGGGCCCCTTCAAAAGTACGGTCTATGGCCATCACCTCGCCGGTAGCCTTCATCTGAGTGCCCAGATGGCGGTCTGCTGTGGTGAATTTATCAAAAGGCCAGCGGGGAATCTTGATCACACAATAATCCAGGGCTGGTTCAAAGGCGGCTTTGGTTTTACCCGTTACCGCATTGGGAATTTCCGCCAGAGTCAATCCTACCGCAATTTTGGCTGCCACCTTGGCGATGGGATAGCCGGTAGCCTTGGAGGCCAGAGCGGAAGAACGGCTGACCCGGGGATTTACCTCAATCACCACATAGCGGAAACTATGGGGGTCCAGAGCAAACTGGACATTACAGCCTCCCTCAATACCCAGGGCCCGGATGATTTTCAAGGACGCAGACCGCAGCATCTGGTATTCCTTGTCACTGAGGGTCTGAGAGGGAGCCACCACTATGCTGTCCCCGGTGTGGATACCCACAGGGTCGATATTCTCCATATTACAGATGGTGATACAGTTATCGGCACTATCCCGCATCACCTCATATTCTATTTCTTTCCAGCCTGCCACACTCTGTTCCACCAGCACCTGGCCGATAGGACTCAGCTTCAGGCCCCGGCGGACAATTTCCTCCAGCTGTTCCCAGTTATGCGCAATCCCGCCACCGGTGCCGCCCAAAGTGTAAGCAGGCCGGATGATGAGGGGAAAACCAATCTTTTCGGCAAAGGCCCGGGCCTCTTCCCATTGCTCCACAATTTCACTGGCCGGAACCGGTTCCCCCAGCTCAGCCATCAAACTGCGGAATAATTCCCGGTCTTCCGCTTTTTCAATGGCCGCCAGGGGCGTTCCCAGCAATTCCACGCCCAGTTCCTCCAGCACCCCGGACTGGGCCAGACTGCGGGCCAGATTCAGCCCCACCTGTCCTCCCAGGGTAGGAAGCAGTCCCTGGGGCCGTTCCTTGCGCAATACTGCCTCCACAAACTCTGGAGTCAATGGCTCCAGATAGACCCGGTCGGCCATATTGCTATCTGTCATAATGGTGGCCGGGTTGGAGTTAATCAGGACCACCTCATAGCCTTCTTCCTTCAAGGCCCGGCAGGCCTGGGTGCCGGCATAGTCAAACTCCGCCGCCTGGCCGATGATGATGGGGCCGGAGCCAATCACCATGATTTTCTTGATATCTTTCCGTTTCGGCATCTTATCCCCTCCCCACCAGAGTCAAGAACTGTTCAAAAAGATAGAGGTTATCCCGCGGTCCGGGCGAAGCCTCCGGGTGATATTGCACACTGAAGGCCGGATATTGCAGGTGCCTGATCCCTTCCACTGTATCATCATTGAGGTTTTTCATGGTCACCCGCAGAGGTAAGCCAGCCAGGGAATCCTCTGCTACGGCATAGCCATGATTCTGGGACGTGATGTAAACCCGACCTGTTTCCAGATCCTGTACCGGGTGGTTAGCACCCCGATGGCCAAATTTCAGCTTGTAGGTTCTGGCCCCGCAGGCCAGGGCCAGAATCTGATGGCCCAGACAGATGCCGAAGAGGGGGACTTTCCCCAGCAATTCCTGTACGGTTTTGATCACATAAGGTACCCGTTCCGGATCGCCGGGACCATTGGAAATCAGCACCCCGTCCGGCTGATAGGCCAGGATGGTTTCCGCACCAGTACGGGCCGGCACTACTGTAATGTGGCAATCCCCCACTTCCCGCAAGGAGCGGATGATATTGCCTTTGGCTCCACAGTCAATAACCACGATATGCGGTCCTGCGCCTCCTTCCACCTGATAAGGCGCGGCACAGGTAACTGTAGGTACCGGCTCCTCCATGGAAAGGGTAGGAGCCTGTCGCACTGTCTGCAACCATTCTTCCAGTGGCGCCTTGCTGGTGGTAATCAAGCCCCGCATGGTGCCTTTCTGCCTTAGCATCCGGGTCAGGGCCCGGGTATCGATACCTTGCAGGGCTACAATCCCCCGTTCGGCCAGAAAGCGGTGCAAACTGGACTGGCTGCGCCAGTTACTGGGTTCATCACAGAGGTCGTGGACCACAAAGCCCCGGACAAAGGACTGTTTATGCTCAAAATCCTCGGCATTGATGCCATAATTACCCTGCAGGGGATAGGTCATAACTACAATTTCACCACAATAGGAGGCATCAGTCAAAATCTCCTGGTAACCGGTCATAGAAGTGTTGAACACCACTTCCCCGGTTTTCTCCCCCGGTGCGCCAAAAGCTTTGCCCTGAAATACCGCGCCATTTTCCAGTATCAAAAAGCCGTCCATGCTCCAGCTCCTTCCCTTGCTGAATTAGACCAAAAGTTTGCGCTCCTGCATGACCAGTTTGCCTCCGACAATAGTGGTAACCGGCCAGCCAGTCAGAGTCCAGCCCAGAAAAGGGGTATTCTTGCCTTTGCTGACCAGGCTTTCGGCAGTTACCGTCTCTACCCGTCGCGGGTCAAAGAGCACCAGGTCAGCCGCAGCTCCTTCCACCAGCCGCCCTCCCTCAATGCCCAGCAGGCGGGCCGGATTGACCGCCATTTTTTCTACCAGCTGGGCCGGGGTCAGGATGCCCTTTCCAACCAGCTCCTGCCAGCAGAGGGCCAGCGCCGTTTCCAGCCCCACCAGGCCAAAGGGAGCCAGATCATATTCCTGTTCCTTTTCCTCCCTGGTGTGGGGGGCGTGGTCAGTAGCGATAATATCTATAATCCCCTCGGCCAAAGCTTGTTTTAAAGCAGTCAGATCCTCTTCCCCCCTGAGGGGCGGATTGACTTTGGTACTGGTATCATAACCAGCTACCGCCGCTGCTGTTAAAGTCAGATGATGGGGAGTTACTTCCGCTGTTACCGGTATACCCCGGGCTTTGGCCCAGCGCAACAGCTCCACACTGCCAGCAGTGGAGAGATGGCAGAGATGGACAGGACACCCGGTCTCCCGGGCCAGCATTATCTCTCTGGCCACCATGATTTCCTCCGCCGCTGCCGGAATCCCCTTGAGCCCCAGGCGGGTAGACCAGTAACCTTCATGCATCACCCCACCCCGGGCCAGGGTCGGTTCCTCACAGTGGGAAAGAACGGGCCTGCCTACCATTTTAGCATACTCCAAAGCCCGCCGCATCACCGCCGCAGAAGGCACCGGCCGTCCATCATCGGAAAAGGCTACTGCTCCAGCAGCCGCCAGGTCGGCCATTTCTGTGATCTCCTCTCCGGCCTGCTCTTTGGTGATACAGGCAACGGGATAAACCCGTACCACCCCTTCCCGTTCCGCTTTGGCCCGCAGCCCTTCCACCAGAATGGCCCGGTCCACCGGGGGGCTGGTATTGGGCATGGTGGCTACAGCGGTAAAGCCACCGCGCGCCGCTGCCCGGGTTCCGCTGGCTATGGTCTCTTTGGCCTCCTGTCCCGGTTCCCGGAGATGGACATGGACATCAATCAAGCCGGGAAAGGCCAGCAATCCCCCGGCAGCCAGTACCGGCACCCCTTCCAGGTGAAGTTCCGGGCCAATGGCAGCTATTTTCCCCTCCTTAATCAGGATATCCCCTTTGCCGCTATAACTACCCGCCGGGTTAACTATTTCCGCTCCTTTAATGAGCAGCATCTGAATGCACCCCCTTGAGCAAATACAGAACCGCCATGCGGACAGCCACCCCATTGGTTACCTGTTCCTCAATGGCCGCCCAGGGCCCTTCCGCCACCTCCGGGCTGATTTCCACGCCCCGGTTCATCGGACCAGGATGCAAAACCAGCACATCCGGCCGGGCCAGGGCCAGTCGCTCCCGGTTGATACCATAGAGACAGGCATATTCCCTGAGGCTGGGGAACAAGCCGGCCTGTTGCCTTTCCCGCTGGATGCGCAGGACATTGATGACATCCGTCCCGGGCAGAGCATCTTCCAGGCTATGATAGACTTCTACCCCCAGTTTTTCGATCTCCCGGGGCAACAGAGTGGCCGGCCCTACCACCCGCACTCTGGCTCCCATTTTGGTCAAGCCCCAGATATTGCTGCGGGCCACCCGGCTGTGCAGGATATCCCCCACAATGGTCACTGTCAGTCCGGCGATAGTTCCTTTCCGCTGCTTGATTGTGAACATGTCCAGCAGGGCCTGGGTGGGATGTTCATGGGTACCATCTCCCCCATTAATAACCGAACACTTCACCCAGCTAGCCAGCTGAGCCGCCGAGCCAGCGGCACTGTGCCGCAAAACCACAATATCCGTACCCAGAGCCTCGATGGTCCGCACCGTGTCCTTGAGGGATTCCCCCTTGGTCACACTGCTGGTACTGGTAGCAATATTGACAGTATCCGCACTCAAATACTTGGCCGCCAGTTCAAAGGAAGTACGGGTGCGGGTACTGGGTTCATAAAACAGAGTCAGTACCACCGTCCCCCGCAGGGTTGGCACCTTTTTGATCGGGCGTAGAACAATATCCTTCATGGCGTCAGCGGTATCAAGAATCAGGTCGATTTCTTCCCTGCTCAGGTCCTCCAGACCCAGCAGGTCCTTGCGTTGCCAGGCCATAGTCCATCCTCCTTTCCGGTTATACAAAAAACGCCCTCCCCCAGCAGGCCGGAGAAGGGCAGCAGCAAGCGCGCCTGTTTTGCCCTCCTTGCCAGCCTCACGGGACTGCCTTAAAGGAGTATTTCCTAATGCAGGCGTTTTGTTTCCTCTACAGTATCAGGTTCTAAGGTCAGAACCGCATCATCTTCTACTTTATCCTGGGGCAGAATCAGGTTGAGGATAATCCCCGCCAGGGTAGCATAGCTGACCCCATGGTCCTTCAGCCCTACCCCGAGGATGAGGATGATGGAGACAATAATCAGGTTACGGGTACTGGACAGGTCGGTTTTAGCTTCAATCATGGTGCGGATACCGGCAGCAGCGATCATCCCGAAAAGCAGAATGACAATTCCACCCATCACCGGCACCGGAATGGTGCTGATCAACACCCGTACCGGGTTGAAAAAGCTCAACAGGATGGCAATACCGGCTGCACACCAGATAACAAAGGAACTGAACACCCGGGTAATGGCCAGTACCCCGATATTTTCCCCGTAAGTAGTGCTGGGCGGGCCACCGAACAGTGAGGCAATGGAGGTAGCCAGACCGTTCCCCAGCAAGACCCGGTCAAAACCAGGGTCCTTGATCAGATCCCGTTCTGTCACATTGCCAATTACCAGCACATGGCCCAGGTCCTCGATAATGGTAACCAGGGCTATAGGTGCAATGGCCCAGATTGCCGCCATCTTGAAACCGGGCAGAACAAACTGGGGCAGATGAAAATAACCCAGCAATGTATCAGGATTGAGCGACTGGACAAAGGGAGCAAAGTCCACCAGTTTCATGTTCTCACCAATAGTGGTGGGTTCCACCATGTTCCAAACGATAGCGAAGATATAGCCAGAGATAATGCCGAGCAGAATAGGGATTACTTTCATAAAACCGCGGCCGAAGATGCTGAAAATGATAGCCATGACACAGGTAAAGATGGCTGTCGGCCAGTGCAAGGAGGCCATGTTGTTGACAGCTACACCTGCCAGGCTTAAACCGATAATCATTACTACCGGACCCACCACCACACTGGGTACCAGCCGGTGAATGAATTCCGTACCGAAGGCACGGATCAAAAAGAACATCAGAACATAAACCAGACCGGCCACAAAAGCCCCACCCATAGCGCCAGGTAAGTCTTTCGCCCCTGTTACCCAGGCTGCCAGAGGAGCAATAAAGGCAAAGGAGCTGCCAAGATAGGCAGGAACTTTGCCGCCGGTAAAGAGGTGAAAGATGATAGTCCCTACCCCGGAAGTAAAGAGGGCTACTGCTGGATCCAGACCGGTCAGGAAAGGCACCAGCACCGTCGCCCCGAACATGGCGAAAACATGCTGCAGGGCCAGGACCAGGGCCTGTCCTATTGGCGGTCTTTCGTGGACATCAAAGCGTTTCTTCATGTATGAGTCCTCCTCTTCTGCTATGTAAAATAAAAGCCTTCCGGCCTGAAAGGGCAGGAAGGCAGACTAACCCGACATTAACGGTTAGTATATCCACCCTTGCCGGCCTCACAGGACCAGTTTTAAAGGGCTACTCCACTATTTCCTGTAAAACTACTTTATCTTCCCCGTCAATTTCCTGCAGATATACGGAAATGACCTCTTTGCGGGAGGTGGGAACATTCTTGCCGACGAAATCAGCCCGGATAGGAAGCTCCCGATGTCCCCGGTCCACCAGCACGGCCAGCTGAATAAAGCGGGGCCGGCCCAGATCAATGATGGCATCCAGCGCAGCCCGGGCCGTTCGACCGGTAAACAGGACATCATCCACCAGGATAATTTTTTTTCCTTCTACCTGAAAGGGTACCTGGGTTTTATGTACCACCGGCTGCTGGGCCAGGGTGGTCAGGTCGTCCCGGTAAAGGGTGATATCCAGCAATCCAACCGGCAAAGCTACTCCCTCGAATTCAGCAATTTTGGCTGCTAACCGTTCGGCCAGCGGCACACCCCGCCTGCGAATGCCAATCAGGGCCAGGTTTTCCACCCCTTTGTTTCTTTCCACTATTTCATGGGCAATGCGGGTAAGAGCGCGGCGGATGCTTTCCGGATCCATGAGCTGGGTCTTTTCCCTGAGTTCCACGAGGATTCCCTCCTCTCCAGCAAAAATGCCTGCTTGCCCAGTTCAGCAAGCAGGCACAGTTTACCCAGTACCAGTAAAGCTTATGTACTGTTAAACAGCTCCTTGCTAGCCTCCCGGGCTAACTTAAAGGATTTACTGTTAATAGTTTACCAGAACATTGTTTGTTTGGCAAGAACAACTTTGGGGTAAATGTACATTTTCCCCGGTCAATCTGTCCACCTTATACTTTGATGAAGGAGGTCGAGAACATGAATCAGCGTCGTCGTCGCGTTCATCAGCCTTTTATCGCCATTACCCGCCATCCTTACGAAGGAGATGCTCTGATCCAGGCTCTGGAACTGTTGCCCCACACCCAGCTCTTCCGCCCTGGGGATACAGTGGTAGTAGTACCTAATCTGGTTAAAAACCAGCCTCCAGCCAGTGGCACCATCACCGGGCCCGGCACTCTACAGCGCTTGCTCCTGTATCTGCAGGATTTTCAACCTGCCCGCCTGGTAGTGGCGGCCGGTTCGGGCGGTGACCCTACTCCTCTGGTTTTGCAACAACAGGGATTTCTCAATGTCATTCAGGAAACTGGTGGGGAATTTGTTGATTTAAACTATGGGCCCTATCTAGAATTAAAATTGAACCATCCCCTTTTACCCGTTCTGCAGGTTAACCGCCTGCTGGCAGAGGCAGATGTCATCATCAGCCTGGCCCAAATCAAGGTTCACCAGGAGGCCACCGTCACCCTCGGCTTCAAGAACATCGCCCTCAGCTGGCCTCCGGCCGAATTGCACGGCCCAGGTTGAAGCTGAGCGCCTTTTCAGCCAGGCCGCCTATGGTTATGAAATCGCCCTTGATGCGGCAGGCATCAAACCGCCCCATGTGAGGTGAGATCATTATGGACATAGCGCTCTCCTACCGGCAACTGCACGCCAGCGGCCAGCTGGCAGAGCGGGCCGAAAAGGCCTGGGCTGCCCTGGCCAGCTGCCATCTCTGTCCCCGCCACTGCGGGGTCAATCGACTGGAAGGCCAGAAAGGCTACTGCCGTTCCGACGCCCGGGCCCTGGTCGCCTCCTATTCCCCCCATTTTGGCGAGGAAGAGGTACTGGTCGGCCAGGGCGGCTCCGGCACCATTTTTTTCAGTAACTGCAATTTGCGTTGTATTTTCTGCCAGAATTGTGACATCAGTCAAGCGGATGCGGGTGAAGAAGTCTCAAGTTCTGAGCTGGCGGAAATCATGCTTTATCTCCAAAAACAGGGTTGTGTCAATATCAATTTCGTTTCCCCGTCCCATTTCGTCGCTACCATCCTGGAAGCAGTGGAGCTGGCCGCGGCCCGGGGCCTGACTATCCCGCTGGTTTACAACAGCGGCGGTTATGATGAGGTCAGCGCCCTCAGGCTGCTGGCAGGGGTAGTGGACATCTACCTGCCTGACCTGAAATTTGTCTCCCCCGCTGTCTCCCGGCGCCTGGCCGATGCCAAGGATTATTTCGCCGTTGCCCGTAAGGCCATCAAGGAGATGCACCGGCAGGTTGGCGACCTGGAGGTGGATGGGCAGGGCCTAGCCCGCCGGGGTCTCATCGTTCGCCACCTGGTACTGCCCGAGGATCTGGCCGGTACCAGGGCAGTGGTGGAATTCCTGGCTCAGGAAATCTCCCCCCATACTGCCATCAATATCATGGGACAATATTATCCTGCTTTTCAGGCCAGGCAGGAACCGGCCCTGCGCCGGCGCATCACCGGCACCGAACTGGCCCAGGCCCGCCAGTGGGCACTGGATTTGGGGTTATGTTTAATTGATTAAAAAAGAAAAAAGGCTGTGCAAACAGCCTTTTGCGGGAAAACACTTCCCTTGACAACATGTTTCCAAAGCGCATAACTATAATAACATAGTTCAAGAAAAATTTCAAGGTAGAAGAGGAAGGAAATGGCTGAAGTTGATTCAAACATAAAATAGTTTTAATTGAATTTGATATAAATCCCTGCAGGAGTTATGTTTATTGTCAAGGGAATTCCTGTTTTCAATATCGATAGCAACATGCTAGTCAATAACAGTATCAGAAGTATTTTCCCTTTAATATTTGTTTCTTTGCGCTTTGGAAACATCCTTTCACCCCCTCCCCAGGGAGATGATGCCATTTCCTTCCTCAAAAAAATTATAGCATACTCCAAATAAACACTCAAACATTTGTTTGTTATTATTTTATGACTTATTTTTTCTCAACTAACTCCTCCACCGCCTGTCTGCCTGCCACCCCGTTGGCCGCTACCCAGTAGTTGTACTTACCCTGTACCCAGTAATAATGTTCCTGACCCATACCCTCTACCCGAATCACCTGCTGGCCTTTGATTTTCAGCTCCTGCCGGCCGGTAAAGACCTGACTGGCCGGCATCTTTTCATCCATTTGCTGGAACAGTTTCAGCGCCTCTTCCTCGTTATTGGATACTGATAACCACAGCATAATCTCACTGTCCCCGCTCTGGTAGATGGCAATATAGCCCTCGGCCAGTTGCAGAGGTTTACCGTGCATCATGGCAATCTGCTGGATGGCCGGCGGCCCCGATACCAGTTTTACCCGGGGCAGCCACGCCAGTTGCGGTGGCACCAGCTCCGCCTGTTGTGACTCAGCGCTCTGGCCCGGCAGCCGCCAGATGATGGCTATGGCAGCCAGCAGGGCTAAAGCGATGGATAAAATTTTCCAGTGCTTTTTCATTCTTCTCCCCCTTTTCTTAGCTCCCGGGCCAGCCGGCAGCCGGTAGGAGTGGCCGCCAGACCGCCTAAAGCTGTTTCCTTGAGGCTAGCCGGCAGGGCCTGTCCTACCTGGTACATAGCCGAAATCACTTCATCGACCGGGATAACGCTCTTAACCCCAGCCAGAGCCAGATCGATGGCCACCAGGGCGTTGGCTGCACCGGCAGCATTGCGCTTTATGCAAGGAACTTCCACCAGCCCGGCCACCGGGTCGCAGACCAGACCGAGGATATTCTTGAGAGCGATGGCACAGGCGTGGGCGGCCTGGGCTGGTGAACCTCCCGCCATCTCCACTGCCGCTGCTGCTGCCATGGCCGAGGCGCTGCCGCATTCGGCCTGACAGCCCCCCGCAGCCCCTGATACGCCGGCGATGCGAGCGATGACCATGCCGATACCGGAAGCGGTAATCAGAGCTGCCACTTGCTCCTCTCGGCTCGAACCCAGCACATCGGCGGCAGTGAACAGCACCGCCGGCAAAATCCCGCAGGATCCGGCAGTCGGTGCGGCCACAATCCGGCCCATGGCCGCATTCACCTCAGCCACCGCCAGAGCTTTCATAATGGCCCCATCCAGCACCGGTCCCCCCAGCAGGCGCCCTGCTGCCAGCGCCCTTTTCACCTTGCCGGCATCCCGGCCGCTCAGACCGCTGACAGAGAGGTTGTCCCCATTCAAGCCCCGTGCAAGGGCTTCCCGCATCACTTCCAACCGCTGTTCCATTTCATTCCAGATCTCTGCCCTGGTTCGGCCCAGGACATGAACCTGGTCCTCAAGAATAACCTCCCACAGCTTCTGCCCTTTGGTTTCCGCTGCGTCCACCAATTCCTGAACCTTGTTGTAGCTGAACATTCCTGTTGCTCCTTTCCTTATAACGGCCTGACAGTGATAACGTCCCTGATATCCGGAATAGCGGCTAGCTGCTCCACTAACTCGGTTGGACAAGATTGGTCTGCTTCAATGATCATGATGGCCTCCGCCCCCCGTTGCTCCCGGGTCACCTTCATCTGGGCGATATTGATGCCCCTTTCGGCCAGCAGGCTGCTGACAGCAGCGATCAGTCCCGGCCGATCCCGGTGGGGGATGATGATGGTGTGAAACTGGCCGGAAAAGTCCACCGGGAAGCCCAGCAGCTCCACAACCCGGATATTGCCCCCGCCGATAGAAGAAGCTACCAGGTCGATGGTCTTGCCGCTTTTCCCTTTCACCATCGCTTTGACGGTATTGGGATGGACATCCCCCAGATCTGTGCGGTTAAAGGAGATGCTGATGCCAGCCGCCGCGGCCAGTTCCAGGGACTGGCGAATCCGCTCATCGGCTGTGTCAAAACCCAGCAGGCCGCCTACCAGGGCCCGGTCAGTGCCGTGGCCCTGATAAGTTTCGGCAAAAGAACCGTGCAGGTAAAAATCCGCTGCTGCCGGAGGCTCGCCCAGCACAATGCCAGCCAGCCGGCCGATGCGAGCGGCACCGGCTGTATGGGAACTGGAAGGCCCGATCATGACCGGGCCCAGTATATCCAAGATGTTCATTCCTGTGCCTCCTTCATGGTTACTTACAGTAGTAGTTTAACCGAAGTTTAGGTGGGAAGGCAAATCGAGTAGAAGGGGGTGATTAACCCCCGTCCTCTCACACCACCGTACGTACCGTTCGGTATACGGCGGTTCACCAAGCTTGACGAATGCGATGATAACGTTCAGTCAAACTCTTCAAGCCCTGACTTTGCCAGTAGGCATTGTTCAGGGCGTTATTTAATTGTCGAGACATTCGCCAGTAGCCTTTACGGGCATTAGCCATTATATGGACTACTCGCTCCGGTAGGCCCAGGGCCCGCAGCTCACGGTATCGGGTTCGGACACGTTTCCATTGTTTCCAGACGCACATCCGCAATCTTCGCCTTAGCCACCCTTCGATTTCCTGGAATACGCCCGGCGTT